>CAUVFB010000001.1:0-41171 GCA_963551095.1 uncultured Prevotella sp.
ATGTATGAAATTTACAAAGACAAAGGAATCACAAAGATAGTAGGCATAGAAAGCCGCGGATTCGTAATGTCTTCCGCTCTAGCACTTCGCCTTGGAGCCGGAATTATCTTGTGCCGAAAACCCGGCAAGCTCCCTTGCGAGACTGTACAAGAGAGTTACGCGAAAGAATACGGCATTGATACGATTGAGATACATAAAGATGCCATTGACGAGAATGACATTATTCTCCTTCACGACGACCTCCTTGCCACAGGCGGAACAATGAAGGCAGCCTGCAATCTAGTCAAGAAATTCCACCCCAAAAGAGTTTATTGCAATTTCATTATTGAGCTTCAGAAAGAGTTTCCCCATAGTCATGAAACTTTTGACAAAGATATTAAAATTTCTTCTTTACTTAAATTCTAAGCAAGCATCGTACTCTCAGGAGGAAACGACACATTTACCCCTTGCTTTATTTACAAGACAAAATATCGTATACCACTTCTTAACGACCGCCCCCTACCAATGACATACAACCCAACAGTTAATCAGAGACCAAACACTTTGATTTTATAACGTGCACAATATTAGTACACTTAAAGAATGCATCACACTAACAAAACAAAGAGAGCTTTCACGTAAGCAGAAAAAGAAACTTTCAGATCTTCAACGCATCACCCCCTCATGCGTTTACGGTTTCACGTGAAACAAAACAAGCCAAATAACTTTATAATAAGGGAGTTACAATGTATGGAAAAAGAAGAAAACATAAAAAGACTGGAGCGTCTCAAGAGCATCGTGTCGGCACTTCCGGAAAAGCCTGGGACGTATCAATACTACGACAAGGAGCATATCATCATTTATGTAGGCAAAGCCAAGAACCTGAAACAGCGTGTGTCGTCTTATTTTTACAAAGAAGTTGATCGCTTCAAGACTAAGGTCCTCGTTTCAAAGATCTACGATATCTCTTATTCTGTGGTTAATTCTGAGGAAGATGCACTCTTAATCGAGAATCAACTCATCAAACAATACAAACCAAAGTACAATGTCTTGCTGAAAGATGGGAAGACTTACCCCAGCATTTGCGTAAGCAACGAGTATCTACCACGCATTTTCAAGACACGGACTATTAATAAACGCTATGGAACATTCTATGGTCCATACAGCCATATAGGCAATATGTATACCATTTTAGACATTATCAAAAAGCTATACAAGCCTCGTACTTGCCATTTCCCCTTTACCAAAGAAAAAATAGCACAGCATTGCTACAAGCCGTGCCTTGAGTTTCATCTCGGCAACTGTGGTGCTCCATGTATCGGCAAGCAGAGTTACGACGACTATCAGCATAATATTCTGCAGGCACGTGAGGTTTTGAAAGGCAATACACGCGCACTCCAACGAGCCATCAAGGAAGAGATGGAGCAGCATGCGGCAGAATTGAGGTTTGAAGAAGCCGAAATCTGCAAGCAACGCTACCTTGCTTTAGAGAGATTCGTGGCCAAGAGCGAGATTGTCAGCCATACTATCACAGATGTAGATGTCTTTGCTATTGTCGATGATGACAGCAAAAAAGTTGCTTTCATCAATTATATACATGTCAAGAATGGTGCTGTCAATCAAAGTTTCACCTACGAATACAAGCGCAAACTGAACGAAACGAAGACTGAACTCCTCAATGAAGCCATCCCCGAAATTCGGGAACGATTTAAGAGCAAGGCTCACGAAATCATCGTTCCATTCGAGTTGGACTTCAATGTAAAGGATGCTCGATTCTTCATACCCCAGCGTGGCGACAAAAAGCATCTGCTGGAACTCTCCGAAATGAACGCCAAACAATATAAATTCGACCGATTAAAACTGACGGAGAAGCTCTATCCTGAACAGAAACAAACCCGATTGATGAAAGAACTACAGGAAAAACTGAAGCTTCCCAAGCTACCTTATCAAATCGAATGCTTCGACAACTCCAACATTTCGGGTACTGATGCCGTGGCAGGCTGTATAGTATATAAAGGTATGAAGCCCTCAAAAAAAGATTATCGGAAGTACAATATCAAGACCGTCGTGGGTCCTAATGACTACGCTTCCATGCAGGAAATTGTACGACGCCGCTACTCTCGCATGAAAGAAGAGGACACTCCCCTCCCCGATCTCATCATTACCGATGGTGGAAAAGGGCAGATGGATGTAGTGAAAGAGGTGGTCGTGGACGAGCTACACCTTGACATTCCCATCGCCGGACTTACCAAGAATAGCCGACACCGCACCAATGAACTGCTCTATGGGTTCCCTCCAAAGACCATCGGACTCGATACAAAGTCGGAACTCTTCAAAGTTCTCACTCAAATACAAGACGAAGTACATCGATTTGCTATTACCTTCCACCGCGACAAACGCTCCCAACGCCAGTTACATAGTGAATTAGACGATATAAAAGGTATCGGTTCGAAACTCAAGGAACGGTTATTGAAGAAGCTAAAGACCGTGAGAAATATAAAAGAAGCTGATATCCAACAGCTTGCAGAGCTGTTAGGAGAAAGCAAAGGTGCCCTTGTCTACAATTATTTCCATACCAACGAGGAGCAATCCAAATAAAATCAGTACATTTGCGGTATGAGAATCGTAATCCAGCGTGTCTCCCGCGCTTCTGTAACCATCAATGGTAAGATTAAATCGTCCATTGGTCCGGGACTTCTTATTCTACAGGGAGTAGGCGAAAATGACACCCGTGAGGATGCAGACTGGCTTGCACGAAAGGTTATCGGGCTTAGAGTATTCGACGACGAGGACGGTGTGATGAACCGTTGTATCATGGACACAGGCGGCGAAATCCTCGTTGTATCGCAGTTTACTCTCCTTGCCAGTTACAAAAAGGGAAATCGCCCCAGTTATATCCACGCTGCCAAGCACGAAACTTCCATTCCACTCTACGAATACTTTTGCGACGAGCTATCGAAAGCATTGGGGAAGCCTGTTGAAACCGGCGAGTTTGGAGCAGAAATGAAAGTGGAACTACTGAATGACGGACCGGTAACCATTTGTATGGATACCAAGAATAAAGAGTAGAAACAAAGACTCCCCACATCCTTTTTATGACAAAAGAGGAGAGTAAAAAGCCTTGCAGGAGGGAGAGAAGTGGCTTCTTAGAGCATTTTATCAGCATCATCAGGCATATTGACTCTATAAACCAAGTCCTCACAAGTCCCATTAAAGAAAGAAACAATGACCATCCAAGAAGCACAAGAGGCGGTTGACCGTTGGATAAAGGAATACGGAGTGCGTTATTTCAGCGAACTCACCAATATGGCATGCCTCACCGAGGAAGTCGGCGAGCTGGCGCGCGTCATCGCTCGCAGCTACGGCGACCAGAGTTTCAAGCCCGGCGAGAAGCCGAACATAGGCGAAGAGATGGCAGACGTACTGTGGGTGCTCCTCTGTCTCGCCAATCAGACGGGCGTAGACCTCACCGACGAACTGCAGAAGAGTTTCGACAAGAAGACCAACAGAGACAGAGAGCGACACAAAAACAACCCCAAGCTGGCTGCGAAAGGGAAAGACGCCTAATCAGAAATGCACCAACAGCCCCCTCGAGCCTTACACTCCGCCAACAACCTTGCATGAAGATCCTTTTTGTGCCGCCCATCGCTCAACAAGCATCAATGAAACAGAACACAACCAACCAACTTCTATTGGCTGATAACGCCACAAAGCAACCACATAAGTTCAATAAATGAAAGCAACAAAAGACTTAAAAGCATGGGAATGGGGGCTTCTGCTCTTCGGAAGAATCATCCTTTTCACTTTCCTTGCAGGCCTGGCAACCTTGTTTCAATCTGTTACAAGCAACAACTGGCTCAACTCCGCGTTCCTGCTTGCAGCCGGCGTTCTCTTTCTTCTTATCTATCATTATTGGAACGAGCGTGTAGAAAGGCGCGAGGCAACTGAAACAGCTCCCGACCAAATGGTCGCCGACACCGCCAAGGGCTTCCTCGTCGGTTTTATCTACTTTGGAGTGGTAACGGGAACAATGGCTTTGGCCGGCGATTACCATATAACGGGCATCCGATTTGATACCGACCAGCAGCTACTTTACCTTTGCCTTTACTTCACGGTAGCCCTTTCGGAAGAGATCATCTTCCGCGGTATTTTCTTTCGCCTACTTGACGAGAGATGGGGCATGTGGACTTCATTTGCTGTCTCTGCGCTGTTCTTCGGACTAATGCACCTCTCCAACGATAACGCCACCATTTGGTCGGCCATCTGCATCGCCTTGGAAGCCGGCCTTCCCCTCGCTGCCGCCTACAAATACAGCGGCAATCTTTGGCTACCCATAGGCATTCACTGGGCTTGGAATTACACGCAAGGCAACATATTCGGCTTTGGTGTATCGGGAATTCAGGGACAACCCAGCCTCTTCACGCCTCGTATAGAAGGATCGGAATGGCTTACGGGAGGCGCATTCGGTGCAGAAGCATCGGTGATAGCCGCCATTGGCGGACTCATACTGTCGGCTTGGTTCATTCATAAAATCATCAAGAACGAACAACCAAGGCGAGTTGACTGCACAAGCGAGTAACATTCAAAACATAAACCCATCAGATATCAAGATTGCTAAAGTTATGGAAACAAACAAAGTAGAGATGATCAACACCAGTAAGTACGACGCTATGCTGAAAGAGTATAACCTCAACCTCACCGATGAGGAGGTAAAAGCTGCCGTCAAGAAGATTATCGCTGAGAAAGTAGCCGGGAACGACAACACTGAAGTGAAGAAATTCCTCCTGGGAAGTGTCGAACTGACCTCGCTCCGTACCACAGACACCGAAGAGGAAATCCTCGCCATGGTGGAGAAAGTGAACCGTTTCGAAACCGAATATCCCACCCTACCCCACGTGGCAGCCGTCTGCGCCTACCCGACTTTCACGCGTCTGATAGCAGAAAGTCTTGAGGTCGATGGTGTAGAGATAACCAACGTAACGGGATGTTTCCCCTCTTCGCAGGCAGTTTTGGAGATTAAGACCATCGAAACTGCCCTCGCCATCAAAGACGGAGCAACCAACATCGACATTGTACTCCCCGTCGGCAAGTTCCTTTCGGGCGATTACGAGGACGTATGCGACACGATCAGCGAGCTGAAACAAACCTGTGGCGACGTGCCCATGAAGGTAATCCTCGAGACGGGCGACCTGAAGACTCCTTCAAACATCAAGACCGCCGCCCTACTCTCCATGTTTTCGGGTGCCGACTACATCAAGACGAGCACTGGAAAAGAGAAGATCAGTGCTACGCCGGAAGCGGTTTACATTATGTGCCAGGCCATCAAGGAGTACTACAACAAGACCGGCCGACAGGTAGGACTGAAGCCTGCGGGCGGAATCAACACGGTTATGGATGCCGTCATCTACTATACCATCTTCAAGGAAGTGCTCGGCGAGAAGTGGCTCACCAACTATTGGTTCCGCATGGGTACCAGCCGCCTCACCAATCTGCTCCTGAGCGAGATTGAAGGCAAAGAGATTAAGTTCTTTTAATCCCACTGACAGCCCTACTCACAGAGGATGTGCCAAAACAAACGGGCACATCCTCTCTCCTTTTCCCTTAAGCCATTGTGTCTTGAGGCCGTCTGAACCCAATACACCAAGGATCACTTCTTTTCTTACACACCCCATCCGACGATACGTCTTCCTGCATACGGATATAGCGGAGACACGATGAAGAATGGGCCTAACCACCCCGGATACGCCCGTCAGACTGCCGGCCGCCGTCCTTACACTTTGTCTTTGCCCGTACTTCCTCTTGCTTCCCATCCCTCATTGCGAAGCACTTTGCATCGTATATGTTCTTGTTCCAGGAAATTATCAGCATGCTGATAACTTTTTATCACACCGCTGATAACTTTTTATCACATCGCTGATAAATATTTATCACACGGCTGATAACTTTTTATCGCGCTGCTGATAACTTTTTATCACACGGCTGATAACTTACTTGTACAACAGCAACGGCATGGCAAAGTCTTTAAGGAAATGTCATGGAATACTTAAAGGAATACCATGGGATGCCTAAAGGAACGCCACCGGATGCTTAATGGCATGCCGTGGGATGCTTATAAGGGAAAGACGACGCTTCAGGTGCCGACAGCACAGAAGTAAAAAAAAGGGCCGTTCCGGAGCTTTCGTTATTGGATTCCTGTCCAATATCCGCTCTGGAACGGCCTTTTCATGTGGCAGAGGTGCCGGAATGCAGCAACAATGTCCTTATCTTTAACGTCCGGCACACCTGCCTACCCTATTTTCCAAGGAGAAGAAAGACCTCTCCCTACAGTTTGTGCAGACGCACTAACGCTGCAACGCAACCTTATACGTTCTTCCGCCAACAGCAACAATATAGATGCCCGGCGACGGCAGAACCACGGAGAAGTGGCGGGAAGAAGCGGCGAGGCGGGCAACAAGCCTTCCGTCGGCTGCATAAACGGCTATCGGCTTCCCGATAGGTGCATTGTCGACAACGATACTCCGCTCGGATGCCCTCACTTCGATGCTTCTGCCTATGGTCTTGCTCACTCCGTCGCTGACGTTGACCGAGAAGTTGCTCTGTGCATTGACCGCTACGCGCCCGTCGGCAGAGATGATTGTCCCCTCGGGAATGACGATACAGCAACCGCCCTCGGGAACCTTCACACCGCCGAAGTCGCACGACAGAATCCAAATGCTTTTGTTCTGGGAGAGTACGGGGGTTACTTCCTTTATGATTTCGTTGCGAACGTTCAGCAAACGAACCTTGGGGTCGGCAGCGAGCTTGATAGCCCGCTTGTAATAGAAGCGCACTTCGTTGAGCACATCCAGCGTGTCGTGTTGTTCGTAGAGGCTGCACCAGTCATAGGCAATCTGTTCTACGGGCTGGGTATATCCTCCGATGAAGTCGACTCTCGTCTCCGCATTGGTTATATCGTTGCGCTCCCAGGCACGCAGGCTTCCCGCCGGCAGCACGACAGAGTAGTGTACGCTGTCCTCAAAGACCATATCCTTGCCGAAATGTACCTGTGCCTGACCCAAATCCCAGTCCCATGTAACGTCTGCAGCGTAAGTTCTCACGGCCACTCCCTCACGGTAGAGCGTCATCATAGGCTGTCCTATCGGCTCAGTCTCTGCCGGGTAGTAGAAACAAAAATGGTCTGCAGCCGCAACGCGTGTTCCGTTCTTAATCGTGCAGTCGTTGCTGACGAGAAACTCGGGAATATCAAAGTCATAATCCACCTTCTCCGTCTTCCGCGTAGGGAAGTCCTTGCTGTAATAGGCCCCCTCTGAGATTTGCAGACGGTAGGATTTGCCCTTGGGCAGAATGAGATGGTCGAAGGTAATAATGGCAATGCCGTCGGAAAACTCTCTCCCGCCGTCTTGGGCAGTCATCTTTCCGGTGGCGACAGTCTCACCATTGCAGGTAATGACAGCCGTTGCGTTGTCCGCCACTACTACGCTGCCCCCGAAAGTCAGGCAGACTTCGTTTATCGAACGATAGATATAACGGTAAATGTTGCACCCTCGCGGTATCAGCGTCTCACCGGTAGCATGTGCAGATACCACAAACATACACAGGGCGACGATGCTGAGAAGTAAATTCTTTTTCATATGGGGTTCCTTTCTTTTGAGTTATAAATTCTTGCTTGCTCACTTGAAAGCGAGGCTGCATCAGAGGGCGTTCAACCCATGGATACTCTCTCTTTGGTAGCATCAACTTCAGGTATCACGTCCACAGGTTCTGCCGATCGTACAAATTGCATACAACTGGCTTTATACTCCATATAGAACGATCAAGATTCCTGCTTTTCTACCTGATGCAGCCTCCTGCTACAGCTGGCGGAGTATCGCTGTCGGGAATGGAATACGTAGAAAGTTTCATCATCTGTTGTGCTGAGTTTATATTATGATTATCTTTTGCGCGTGAACCGGACACTTTCGTACATTCATTTCTCGTTCCGTGCATGTCCATGTTCGGTGTTTACAAAGTCAGTAGCAGAAGTATTTTTCTCATATCCTTTGCTCTGTGTAGATGAAAACTAAGTTTTATGTCTTTCGCAAATATACGAAAAAGGTTTCAAAGATTAAGTAGGGGAAGGCATTTTAATACTTTTTATTATCAAGCAGTGTGCATTTCACATATCATTATATATTCCTTGGCGAATCCGTATCTTCATGCGCTGCACTTATCAGTCCGTTATACGAGACACGACTTGAGACAAATCAGGAGGAAGAGAAGCCGTTCTACTTCTTCCGCTCAATCACGTAATCAAGATAAGTTGCCAACGAATGGCGTATTATCTCGTCTGCTACTTTCTCCTGAATAAACGCCTTTGCTTTGTCTCGATACTCATACATCCGCCTCGTAGCGTATTCCACACCGCCATTCTCCTTGGCAAAGGCCACTAAACGGACGATTTCATCCGACGAAACCTTATGGTTCTTCACCTTATGTGCCAACGCCAACATCTCTTTATTACCCGTATGATTCAGCGCATAAATAATGGGCAACGTCAGCTTACCTTCCACCATATCGTTGCCCGTAGGCTTTCCGGTCTCCTTCTCGGAATCGTAATAATCGAAAATGTCGTCCCGAATTTGGAAGATAACGCCCAAGTTATGACCGAAAAGCCTCGCCGCCTCTACTTCCGCTGCACAGGCATCTGCCGATTCAGCTCCTATCGCTGCACAGGCAGCAAAGAGTGCAGCCGTTTTTTGGCTGATAATCTCGTAGTAAGCCTCCTCGCTTATCGCCTCACATTGTATATTAGAGAGTTGCAGAATCTCACCATCGCTCAGCGTTCTGCCCAGTTCGGCAAGTCGACGGACGATCCTATCCGAATGGGTATAGCCTACATAGAGCAGAGCCGTAGAGAGAATGTAGTCGCCAACAAGCACCGCCACTTTATTATCAAAAGTCGCATTGACACTCGCCTGCCCTCTTCGCTCTGCACTTTCGTCTACTACGTCGTCATGAACCAGGGATGCCGTATGCAATAACTCCATCCCGACAGCAGCGTACTGGGTTATATCGGTAACCTTCCCGAAGTTCTTAGCCATCAGCAGAATCAGTATCGGGCGCATCCGCTTACCTCCACGTTGGCGAATGTGGTGGAGCACTTGATGCAGAAGTCCATTTTCGTGCTGCAAGGATTCATCAAAGAGTTCGATGAAGCGGTTCAGTTCCGGTACAATCGGTTGTTTTATAAGCGAGAGAGTATCCATTAAGACGATGAAGTTTGATACAAAATTACGCAATATCTCGGAGAGTGTAGAAGAATTTTAGTAAATTTACGCCTTAAAACAGTAATAATTATGGCAAAACTATTCCTCATAGACGCTTACGCGATTATATTCCGTTCCTACTATGCTTTCATTAAGAATCCTAGAATCAACTCCAAAGGACAGAATACATCTGCCATTCTTGGCTTTTGCAATACGCTAAATGAGGTGATTACCAAGGAACAGCCTACTCATATCGCCGTTGCTTTCGACCACGGTAAGACTTTCCGTCACGAAGCATACCCCGATTACAAGGCGCAGCGTGAGGAAACGCCGGAAGATATCAAGGCGGCAGTGCCCGTTATCAAGCAGATTCTTCAGGCAATGCATATCCCTATCCTTCAGGAAGATGGCTTCGAAGCCGATGATATAATTGGTACTGTAGCCACACGGTCAGGCGAACAAGGTGTGGAGACGTATATGCTGACTCCCGACAAGGACTACGGACAACTCATTCGTCCCAACGTGTATATGTATCGTCCGCGGCACGGGGGGGGATACGAAAAGCTGGGTGAGCCGGAAGTCGAGTCCAAGTATGGCATTCCTACTCCGTTGCAGGTCATCGATCTCTTGGCTCTGATGGGCGACAGTGCCGACAATTTCCCCGGCTGCCCCGGTGTGGGCGAAAAAACTGCTATCAAACTCATCAACCAGTTCGGTTCGATTGACAATATGCTCGCCCACACTTCCGAGATAAAAGGTAAGTTGCGCCAAAAGGTGGAGAATGCTACCGCGGATATAAAGATGTCAAAATTCCTGGCGACTATCCGAACCGATGTACCCATTGAGATAGAATTGAAAGAAATGAAGATGGAAGAACCCGACGAGGAGAAATTGCGTGCCATCTTCACCGAGTTAGAGTTCCGAACACTTCTGAACAAATTTGTTAAAAGAGCCCAAGAAACACCGAAACGGACAGAATCACAGCTCGATCTCTTTGCCGTAAATCCGACCGAAGGGCAGGACGATTTAAAAGAAACGAATTATGAGAGCCTTAAAACGGTGTATCACGACTACGAACTCGTTGGTAATGAGGAGAGAGCAAGGGAAGTTTGTGATTTTTTCGTTACAAAACAAATTCTCAGTCTAGACACAGAAACCACCTCAACCCACCCCATGGAGGCCGAATTGGTGGGTTTGAGCTTCTCGGTCGAGCCTCATAAGGCATTTTATGTAGCCCTTCCAGCAGAACGAGAACAAGCCCTAAAGTTCATCAACATATTCAAGCCACTCTACGAAAATCCCTATATAGAAAAGGTGGGGCAGAACATTAAGTATGATATTGAGGTTCTGCACAACTACGGGGTGGAGGTTCAGGGATCACTTTTCGATACGATGATTGCCCATTACCTCCTTCAACCGGAGCTACGCCATAACATGGACTATCTGGCAGAGACACTTCTCAACTATAAAACCATTCATATTGACGAACTGATTGGGCAGAAAGGAAAGCGGCAGAAGAATATGCGGGAGCTTGAACCCAGTGCCGTTTACGAGTATGCGTGCGAAGATGCTGACATTACCCTACAGCTGAAAGGTGCACTCGAACCCAAGTTGAAGGAAGCAAATGCCGATGAACTCTTCCGCAACATAGAGATGCCGCTCGTCCCCGTACTTGCCGACATGGAACAAAGCGGCGTTCTTCTCGACACAAAAGCTTTGCAGGAAACCTCGAGAATATTTACGGAGAGAATGAAAGAGTACGAGCGCGCCATCTATCAGGAGGCCGGTGAGGCTTTCAATATATCAAGTCCGAAGCAGGTGGGAGACATTCTCTTCGGAAAACTACAAATTATGGAGAAGCCGAAGAAGACACGGACTGGACAGTATGTTACCAGCGAGGAGGTGCTGACAAGCCTCAAAGGAAAGCATCCCGTAGTGGATTACATCCTCAAATACAGAGGTATCAAGAAGCTACTGGGCACTTATATCGATGCACTCCCAAAACTAATCAACAAGCAAACAGGACATATCCACACCTCATTCAATCAGGCTCTCACCGCCACGGGTCGGCTTTCGTCGAGCGATCCCAACTTGCAGAACATTCCGGTACGCACCGATGATGGCAAGGAGATACGCAAATGCTTTATTCCCGAAGCCGGTTGTCTGTTCTTTTCAGCGGATTATAGCCAGATAGAACTGCGTATTATGGCACATCTTTCCGAAGACACGAACATGCTGGAAGCCTTCCGTGAGGGCTTCGACATCCATCGTGCGACCGCAGCCAAGATATGGCACGAGAAGATGGAAGACGTTTCCGACGCACAAAGGAAGAAAGCCAAACAGGCGAACTTCGGCATTATATACGGCATTACCACCTTCGGTCTAGCACAACGGATGGAGATTCCCAACAGTGAGGCGCGGAAATTGATAGACGATTACTTCAAGACATTCCCACGAGTAAAGCTGTATATGGAGCGCGCCAAAGAGGAAGCGCGGCAGAAAGGCTATGCCGAAACTCTCTTCCACCGCCGCCGCTACCTGCCGGACATCAACAGCCACAACGGCACCGTGCGTGGATTTGCCGAGCGCAACGCCATCAATGCCCCCATACAAGGCACCGAGGCCGATATAATAAAGGTGGCAATGGTTCGCATTTGGCAACGTTTCAAGGCGGAAAACATCCGTTCCAAGATGATTCTTCAAGTGCATGACGAGCTTAACTTCTCCGTCTTCCCCGAAGAAAAGGAGCGTGTCGGTCGCATCGTTATTGAGGAAATGCAACGCGCCTATCCCCTCAGCATTCCCTTAGTAGCCGATGCCGGATGGGGAAGCAACTGGTTGGAGGCACATTAGATCCTCCCCAACCACCGGTCTTCCCCACAATGACTGCACGAAAAACACCTCCCACCCATCTTATTCCTCATCCGCCTTCGGTTGATTTCCGAGAGTTCCGGAAACTGTCTCCGGCACTTTTATCTGCCGAAAACTTTGCCATTTCGTTTTTTAAGGCTACCTTTGCAGGCAGTTAGAATAAAAACAAGGAACAGAAAGTATGGAATTCCGACACGGTAAGCAATGTCGGGATTCTATCTTTTTATATCCGCTGAAAAACGTATCAACTAAAATAAAAGAATCAAAAGTATGTCTTACATGTCACAAGAAGGCTATGAAAACCTCGTAGCCGAACTGAAACATTTGGAGTCGATAGAACGTCCGAAGGCATCGGCGGCCATTGCCGAGGCAGCAGACAAAGGCGACTTAAGCGAAAACTCCGAGTATGATGCTGCCAAGGAGGCACAGAACCACCTGGAAGCCAAGATCAACAACATCAAACTGACCCTTGCACAGGCGAAGATAGTAGATGTTTCGCGCCTCAGTTCCGAGGTGGTGCAGATTCTAAGTACGGTGGAAATGACCAACATGACCACCAAGGCAAAGATGAAATACACCATCGTCAGCGAGACCGAAGCCAACCTGAAGCAGGGAAAGATATCCATCAAGACTCCCATCGCTCAGGGACTGCTCAACAAGAAGGTAGGCGACATAGTCGAGATTACCATCCCGCGCGGCACCATCAAGCTGCGAATTGACAGCATTTCCATCAACGTATAAACTTAAAACCACCCGGGAGGAACAACCATGACAATATTCTCAAAGATTGCAGCCGGCGAGATTCCCAGCTACAAGTGCGCCGAAAGCGACAAGTTCTATGCTTTCCTCGACATCAATCCCGTAGGCAAGGCACACACACTGGTCATTCCCCGTCGCGAAGTCGATTATATCTTTGATATGGAAGACGACGAGTTGGCAGAGTTTCAGGTGTTTGCCAAGAAGGTGGCACGCGCTATAAAGACTGCATTTCCCTGCAAGAAAGTGGCACAAATCGTCCTCGGGCTGGAGGTCAACCATGCCCACATCCACCTCATCCCCATCAACAGTGAAGCCGATGCCGACTTCCACAAGCACGTAAAGATAAGCGACGACGAGCAGAAAGCAATTGCCGCCAGGATTTTCGAGGCTTTCCAAAGTCTTTAAGCCAGCTCTGTCCGACTGCATCCGCGGATGCTACAGACAGGAAATATCAACCCCGTATCTCGAAGATTCCGCCTGAACTTGCAGACGGATAATGTTTAAGACGATGAAGATAGAAGAAAAGATAGCCACGGCAGCCCTTGCTGCCATCAAGACGCTGTACGGTGCGGAAGTGCCGGCGCAGACAATACAGTTGCAGAAAACCCGTTCCGGCTTCGAGGGGAATCTCACGCTCGTCGTGTTTCCACTGCTGAAGGTCTCCCGCAAGAAGCCCGAAGAGACGGCGCAGGAGATTGGTGAGTATCTGAAGAGGAACTGCAAGGCCGTCGCCGGCTACAACGTTGTGAAGGGATTCCTCAACCTCGTTATCGCGCAGGCGGCATGGGCTGAACTGCTCAACAGCATCGACGCCGACGAGAAGTTCGGCGAACGGCAGGCAACCTCCGACAGTCCGCTCATTATGATAGAGTATTCGTCGCCGAATACGAACAAGCCGCTCCACCTGGGACACGTGCGCAACAACCTCCTGGGCTGGTCGCTGGCACAGATTATGGCTGCCAACGGCAACCGGGTCGTCAAGACGAACATTGTCAACGACCGCGGAATACACATCTGCAAGTCGATGCTTGCCTGGCAGAAGTGGGGCAACGGCATCACGCCCGAGCAGGCCGGCAAGAAGGGCGACCATCTGATCGGCGACTTCTACGTGGCTTTCGACAAGCATTACAAGGAAGAATGCAAAGCGTTGCAGGCACAATACGAGAGCGAAGGCTTACCTGCCGACGAGGCCAAGGCTAAGGCCGAACAGGAGGCACCGCTGATCAAGGAAGCCCACGAGATGCTGGTGAAGTGGGAACAAGGCGACCCCGAGGTGCGCGCGCTGTGGGAGAGGATGAACAGCTGGGTGTATGCCGGCTTCGACGAGACGTATAAGGCACTCGGCGTTGGCTTCGACAAGATCTATTACGAGAGCAATACCTATCTCGCGGGAAAGAAGAAGGTCGAGGAAGGGCTGAAGAAAGGGCTTTTCATCCGAAAGGCCGACAACTCGGTATGGGCCGACCTGACCGACGAGGGGCTTGACCAGAAGCTGCTTCTGCGCAAGGACGGAACGTCGGTCTATATGACGCAGGACATCGGAACGGCCGAGATGCGCTTTGCCGACTATCCCATCGAGAAGATGATCTACGTCGTCGGCAATGAGCAGAACTACCATTTCCAGGTACTTTCCATCCTCCTCGACCGCCTCGGATTCAAGTGGGGAAAGGATCTTGTACACTTCTCCTACGGCATGGTAGAGCTTCCCAACGGAAAGATGAAGAGCCGCGAGGGGACTGTCGTGGATGCCGACGAACTCATTGCCTCGATGATTGAGAACGCCAAGCGTCTCAGCGAAGACAAGGTGAACAAGCTCGAGGGCATCACCGACGAGGAGAAGAACGAGATTGCCCGCATCGTCGGCTTAGGCGCCCTGAAGTATTTCATCCTCAAGGTAGATGCCCGCAAGAACATGCTCTTCAACCCCGAGGAGTCGATCGACTTCAACGGCAACACGGGACCGTTCATCCAGTACACCTACGCCCGCATCCGAAGCATTCTCCGCAAGGCTGCCGCACAGAACATCACGCTGCCGGCATCGCTGGCTGACGATGCACCGCTCAACGAAAAGGAAATCGTTCTCATTCAGAAGCTGAACGATTTCAGCGCAGCCGTCGCACAGGCCGGCATCGACTACAGCCCGAGCGGCATCGCCAACTACTGCTACGAGCTGACCAAGGAGTTCAACCAGTTCTACCACGACTACAGCATCCTCAATGCCGACACCGAGGCCGAACGGACTGTCCGACTCGTCATCGCCCGAAACGTAGCCAAGGTCATCAGAAACGGCATGGCGCTGCTGGGCATCGAAGTGCCGGAGAGGATGTAGCACAGCCCCACTCCTGAGAAATCAAAGCAACCATTATGGCAACCCATACACACAGAAACGCGGCGCGACAGCAGCCCGCCGAGGCTTCCCCCATTTCGGAGGAACAGAGAAGGACGGCATGGGCAGTCGACGCGGCCTGCTCGGGCAATCCCGGGCCGATGGAATACCGGTGTGTCGACCTGCAGACGGGGCAGCAGGTATTCCATTTCGGCCCCGTGCAGGGCACCAACAACATCGGCGAATTCCTCGCCATCGTCCACGCCCTGGCGCTGCTCGACAGCCGCGGCATCACAGACAAGATCGTCTACAGCGACTCCTACAACGCCATCCTGTGGGTCAGCAAAAAGCGCTGCAAGACCACCCTCGCGCGGAACCCGCAGACCGAACCGCTCTACCAAATCATTGCGCGCGCCGAACAATGGCTGAAGACACACCGCGTAACGACTCCCGTCCTGAAATGGGACACCCGCCAATGGGGCGAAATCCCTGCCGACTTCGGTCGGAAGTGAACGCCACCACCACCGAAACGCACAGCTCGTGCGGCCACTTTCCCCCCAATGCTTTCCGGCTCCGGGGAGAGAAACCGGGCCGCACGGGCTGTGCGTTTCTGCGTGAGAGAGCTGCTTCCTCTACGACGCTTGTCGTTCCTCCTTAAGGACTAAAACGTTTTATCCACCTGTCCGCTTGCGTTTCCCAAAGGATTCCATTACCTTTGTACCCAGCCCGGCAGTTGTCCCAGTACACAGAGACAATTGTCCCAGTACACAGAGACAAACGTCCCAGTGTACAGAGACAACTGCCCGAAGCCCATCCCGACGATAGCAGAAGCACTGGAAAGCCTCATCCCCTCTAAGAGGAACGGACGCTGCCCCTTAAGGTTCAGGACGCACGCCGTTCAAGGCGGAAAACAACCGCGCACAGGCCGCAGGCAGGATAAGCCGCAAACGGCCGCGCGCCACTGCATCGGACAGCCGGAGAAAACCAATCATTAAACAGAAACAGATATGAGCGTAATGTACAAATTAATCGAGAATCACGGGAAGCTGCCAGGTGCTCCCGAGTACAGAATTGTAACCATCGACTTTCAGACCGTAGGACTCGACCACATCGGGCAGCGCATACAGAACGACACCGCGCTCACGCGAGCCGACGTCATCGGAGCCATCGCCGCCCTGAGAGACGTCATGGCAGAGGAACTGATGAAAGGAAGTTGCATTCATCTGCCCGGCATCGGATACTTCTCGATAGCCGCCACGGGCGACATCTACGAAGATCCGCGCAGCCACCACCGAAGACTGCGCAATGCCAGCGTGCGCACCGTCAGATTCCGTCCCGATGCCGAAATGATGTGGACACTCCGCAACACCCACTTCGAAAACATGACCTACCGATTCGGCCGCACCTCCGTCCCGACAGCCGCCGGCATCGATGCCGCCATCGACAAGCTGACTGCCGACCGCCGACCCTTCACCGTCGAAGACCTGCGCCGACAGCTCGGCCTCTCGCGGACAAACGCCTACCGCATCGCCACACGCCTCGAAACCGAAGGCAAGATACACAACGTCGGCACACCGCGGCGGAAACTCTACGAGCGTCAGGACGGATAACAGGCGCGCTTGACCTCAGTTATCAAAGCCGCCCGGACGGGCAAATTACCCGGTCCGCCCGGCAGCGATACGGAAAGATTTCGTACTTTTGCAGCAAACAATCACACACAGAAATGGAATACAACTTCGGAGAAATCGAGAAGAAATGGCAGCAGACATGGAAAGAACAAGCCACGTATCAGGTCGGGGAAGACACGAACCGGAAGAAGTTCTACGTCCTCAACATGTTCCCCTACCCCTCGGGAGCCGGCCTGCATGTCGGCCATCCGCTGGGCTATATCGCCAGCGACATCTACGCGCGCTACAAACGGCAGCAGGGCTACAACGTGCTCAACCCGATGGGCTACGATGCCTACGGACTGCCCGCCGAGCAGTATGCCATTCAGACAGGACAGCACCCGGCCATTACAACCGAGCAGAACATCGCCCGCTACCGCAGCCAGCTCGACAAGATAGGCTTCTCGTTCGACTGGAGCCGCGAGATACGCACGTGCGACCCGAAATACTACCGCTGGACACAGTGGGCGTTCTGCCGCATGTTCGACTCCTTCTACGACAACCGCCTGCAGAAAGCACGACCCATCGCCGAGCTTGTCCGCCACTTCGAAGAGGAAGGCACACTCAACCTTGACGTAGCGCAGAGCGAGCAACAGATGTTCTCCGCACGCGACTGGATGAGCATGGACGAAAGCGAACAGCAGGCCGTGCTGATGAACTACCGCATCGCCTATCTGGGCGAAACAATGGTCAACTGGTGTCCCGGACTGGGCACAGTGCTGGCCAACGACGAGGTGGTCGACGGCGTGAGCGAACGCGGCGGCTATCCCGTAGTGCAGAAGAAGATGAAGCAGTGGTGCCTGCGCGTGTCAGCCTATGCACAGCGGCTGCTCGACGGACTGGAAACGGTCGACTGGTCGGACGCTATCAAGGAGACCCAGAAGAACTGGATCGGCCGCTCCGAAGGCGCAGAGATAGAATTCAAGACCCTCACCCCGGTCTCCACACAGGACGGCGAAATGCGCGAAGGCCACCTTACCGTCTTCACCACACGGGCCGACACGATGTTCGGCGTAACCTTTATGGTGCTGGCACCCGAGAGCGAACTCGTTGCCCGACTTACGTCCCAAGCACAACAAGCAGCCGTCGACGACTACCTGGCCTACGTGAAGAAGCGCACCGAGCTGGAACGCATGTCCGACCGCAAGGTTACAGGCGTGTTCTCGGGCTCGTACGGCGTGAATCCGCTGACGGGCGAACGGATTCCCATCTACATTGCCGAATACGTGCTGGCCGGCTACGGAACGGGCGCAATTATGGCAGTCCCGGCACACGACAGCCGCGACTATGCGTTCGCCAAGCATTTCCGTCTGCCCATCATCCCCCTGATCGAAGGAGCTGATGTCAGCCAAGAGAGCTTCGATGCCAAAGAGGGAACCGTCGTCAACAGTCCGCGCGTCCCGAAAGAAGGCGGCTTCTCGCTCAACGGACTGACCGTCAAAGAAGCTATTGCCGCCACGAAGAAATATGTCGTTGCGAAAGGCATCGGACGCGTAACGGTAAACTACCGCCTGCGTGATGCCACTTTCTCGCGCCAGCGTTACTGGGGCGAACCGTTCCCGGTTTACTACAAGAACGGCATGCCCTACACGATTCCGGAGGAGTGTCTGCCGCTGGAGCTGCCCGAGATAGACAAGTATGAGCCGACGGAATCAGGCGAACCGCCACTGGGACGTGCCAAGATATGGGCTTGGAACGAAGCCGAAAAGAAGATTGCCGACAAGAACCGGATAGACCAACAGACCATCTTCCCGCTCGAACTGAACACGATGCCGGGCTTCGCCGGCAGCTCGGCGTATTATCTCCGCTATATGGACCCACACAACAACAGTGCGCTCGTCGGCAAGGAAGCCGACAACTACTGGCAGAACGTAGACCTCTACGTAGGCGGAACCGAGCACGCAACGGGGCACCTTATCTATAGTCGCTTTTGGAATAAGTTCCTCTGCGACTACGGCTACAGCTGCCGGGAAGAACCCTATCAGAAGCTCGTCAATCAAGGAATGATACAGGGACGCTCCAACTTCGTCTACCGCATCAACTCTGATGACCACAGCAAGGCTCCCGTCTTCGTCAGTCTGGGGCAGAAAGACAAGTATGACACTACGCCCATTCACGTCGATGTCAACATCGTTCATGCCGATCTGCTCGACGTAGAAGCCTTCAAGGCGTGGCGACCGGAGTACAGCAATGCCGAGTTTATCTTCGAAGACGGCAGCCGCTCCTCAACCCCCGACGACGGGCAGCCGGCACCGGGCATCTACAAATGCGGCTGGACAGTCGAGAAGATGTCGAAGTCGATGTTCAACGTCGTCAACCCCGATGTCATTGTAGAGCAGTACGGTGCCGATACGCTCCGCCTTTACGAGATGTTCCTCGGGCCGGTCGAGGCCAGCAAACCTTGGGACACGAACGGAATAGACGGCTGCTTCCGCTTCCTGAAGAAGTTCTGGAAGCTCTTCCAGCAGCCGCTCAACGACAACGAACCGTCGAACGAGTCGCTCAAGAGCGTCCACAGGCTCATCAAGAAAGTAACGGGCGACATCGAACAGTTCTCGTACAACACGGCCATATCTGCCTTTATGATTTGCGTCAACGAGCTGGGACAGCAGAAGTGTGCCAACCGCACACTGCTCCGCCACTTGGTTGTGCTCATCGCACCGTTTGCCCCACACATTGCCGAGGAGCTTTGGCAGCAGCTCGGCAGTACATCGACCGTCTGCGACGCCTCATGGCCGAAATGGAACGAGGCTTACCTCGTCGAGAACGAGCTACAGCTGACCATCAGCTTCAACGGCAAGGCACGCTTCCAAATGACTTTCCCGGCCGATGCCGGCAAGGACGAAATAGAGAAAGCGGCACTGTCCGACGAGCGAAGCCAACGCTACATAGACGGAAAGACGATAGTCAAGGTTATCGTAGTTCCGAAGAAGATTGTCAACATCGTTTGTAAGTAAGCACCCACCTCCCATGTCAGACCTCCCATAACGAGAGGTCCGGATTCATTCACTACGTTTCCAATGACCATCAATCAACAGATTATCCGTGCCGAGGCCAAGGACTACGTCTTCCTGACTATCGGCCTGCTGATATATGCAGCGGCATTCACCATCTTCCTCCTTCCCTACGAGATCGTAACGGGCGGCGTAACGGGTCTGTCGGCCATCGTCATGTATGCCACGGGCTTCAAGATGGAGAATACCTACATGATTATCAACGTCTCACTGCTGCTGGTTGCCCTGCGCATCCTGGGACTGAAGTTCATGATGAAGACCATCTACGCCATCTTTGCTCTCTACTTCATGCTGAAACTGGCTCAGCAACTGATGCCCGTTGATGCACACGGAGAGTTCGTAAAAGTCCTTGGCGAGGGACAGGACTTCATGTCGCTCATCATCGGATGCAGTCTAACGGGGACGGGACTGGCACTGATGTTCCTCAATAACGGCAGCACGGGAGGCACAGACATCGTTGCCGCCTGCGTCAACAAGTATCGCGACATCTCGCTGGGTCAGGTGCTGATGGTGGTCGACATCCTTATCATCAGCAGTTGTCTGTTCTTCCCGCAGTTCGGCAGCATTGTAGAACGGCTCCACAAGATGGTGTTCGGCTACTGTACGATGTTCATTGAGTGCTTCATGCTCGACCATGTGATGAACATGCGGCGCGAGTCGGTGCAGTTTATGATTTTCTCCTGGAAGCACAAGGAGGTGGCCAACGCCATCATGGAAGAAACCGATCACGCACTGACCATCCTCGACGGGCACGGATGGTACACGGGCAACAAGATGAAAGTAATCTGTCTGCTCGCCAAGCGAAACGAGAGCAAGACGATATTCCGAATCATCAAGATGACCGACCCGACGGCCTTTGTCAGCCAAAGTTCCGTCATCGGGGTCTACGGTGAAGGATTCGACCCGATAAAGGTCAAGATTAAGAAGAACAGAGACGCCCAATTGCCGCAGCCGACAATGGCGACCGACGAGGCAGAGGAGGACGAAGAGGAGGATCAAGAATGAAGATAGTTTTTGCTACCAACAACGCACATAAGCTCGCCGAGATAAGAGATATTCTCGGCAACAGTTTCGACATCGTGTCGCTGGCCGACATCCATTGCCACGAGGAGATTCCCGAGACGGGAGCCACGCTGGAAGAAAACGCCCGACAAAAGTCGGCCTTCATCGTAGGAAACTATCACCACGACTGTTTTGCCGACGATACGGGGCTGGAAGTAGAAGCCTTAAATGGCGAACCGGGCGTACACTCAGCCCGCTACGCCGAGGGTACCGACCACGACAGCGAAGCCAATATGGCGAAACTGCTCCGCAAGCTGGGCGACAACAAGAATCGTCGGGCGCGGTTCCGCACCGTCATCTCACTGAATCTCGACGGTGAGGAGCACCAGTTCGAAGGGCGTGTCGACGGAACGATAGCCTATGAGCGGCAAGGCGACGAAGGCTTCGGCTACGACCCGATATTCATTCCCGACGGCTACGACAAGAGCTTTGCAGAACTGGGCGAGGAGGTAAAGAATCGTATCTCGCATCGTGCCCGTGCCGTAGCAAGGCTTGTCGAGTTCCTGAAGAAGCGTTAGTTGTCAGCCCAGCATCCTTACTCGTAAGATGAATCTTCCGTGTTGATAAATGACTGGAGGCTTGCCGAGCTTTGGCAAACGTCAAAACAAAAGTTATGTTAACTGCCGAGCTTTGGCAAACGTCAAAACAAAAGTTGTGTTAACTGCCGAGCTTCGGCAAACGTCAAAACAAAAGTTATGTTAACCGCCGAGCTTCGGCAAGCGTCAAAACGAAAGTTGTGTTAACCGCCGAGCTTCGGCAAGCGTCAAAACGAAAGTTATGTTAACTGCCGAGCTTCGGCAAGCGTCAAAACGAAAGTTGTGTTAACCGCCGAACTTCGGCAAACGTCAAAACGAAAGTTATGTTAACTGCCGAGCTTCCGCAAGCGTCAAAACAAATGAGGGATTCGGGTTGAATCTCCAATAGGTCTATTCCATTATCCGTTTACAATCTTCTTGATCTCGTTCAGCTTGTTGAGTGCCTCAACCGGAGTGAGGTTGTCAATATTCAGGCCCAGTATTTCGTCGCGAATCTGTGTCAAAACCGGGTCGTCGAGCTGGAAGAAAGAGAGCTGAACACCTTCTCTACCACGCCCCAAACTCTCTACGGCAGGCTTTGCAGGGCTTCCCACGTGGCTGTTGTCGGCTTCCAACTCTTTCAGGACAGACTTGGCACGCTTGACGATAGACCGCGGCATGCCTGCTATCTCGGCTACGTGAATACCAAATGAATGCTCGCTGCCACCGCGTTCGAGCTTGCGCAGGAAAATAACCTTGCCGTCTACTTCTTTCACCGAAACATTGTAGTTGCAGATACGAGGGAAGAGTTTCTCCATTTCGTTCAGTTCGTGGTAGTGAGTGGCAAAGAGTGTGCGAGCCTGAGCGCGAGGTTGCTCGTGCAGATACTCCACTATCGCCCAGGCAATGCTGATACCGTCGTAGGTGCTGGTGCCTCGCCCGAGTTCGTCGAAGAGTACGAGCGAGCGTGGGGTAACGTTGTTGAGGATATCAGATGCCTCGGTCATTTCGACCATGAAGGTCGATTCGCCGAGCGAAATATTGTCGGATGCCCCCACGCGGGTGAATATCTTGTCGACCATACCAACGCGTGCACGCTCGGCCGGTACGAAACAACCCATTTGAGCCAGCAGGACGATGAGAGCAGTTTGGCGCAATAGTGCCGATTTACCAGCCATGTTGGGTCCCGTTATCATCATAATCTGCTGTTTTTCGCTGTCGAGACGTATGTCATTCGGGACGTATGGCTCGCCCATCGGCAACTGCGTTTCGATGACGGGATGGCGTCCTTGCCGGATGTCTATTACGGATGAGTCGTCAACAGAGGGGCGGACGTAGTGGTTCTCCTCGGACACGGAGGCGAAAGAGAGCAGACAATCGAGATGGGCAATGAGGTTGGCATTGATCTGAATCTGCGGAATGAACTCCTGCATATCCTGTACCAGCTCGTTGAAGAGCTTAGCCTCGAGCAGGAGAATCTTTTCGTCGGCGCCGAGTATCTTCGACTCGTACTCCTTCAGTTCGGGGGTTATGTAGCGTTCGGCCTGTGCCAGGGTCTGTTTCCTTATCCAATCGGCCGGCACCTTGTCCTTAAACGTGTTGCGAACTTCGAGATAATAGCCGAATACGTTGTTGAAGCCAATCTTCAATGAGGTGATTCCTGTCTTCTGAATCTCCTGTTCCTGAATCTCGAGAAGATATTGCTTGCTGTTGTCGCGGATGGAACGGAGGTCGTCGAGTTCGGTATTGTAGCCTGATGTGATCACGTCGCCCTTGGCCACCAGCTGAGGTGGGTCGGGCTTTATCTCTTTTTCTATGCGTTCACGCAGTGATTCGCAGAGGTTCATCTGTTCCCCAATTCGTTTCAGTGCGTCGTTCCGGGCATAGAGACAGGCGGTCTTGACGGGCTGTATGGCACGCAGAGCAGTCTTCAGTTGCACAACTTCGCGCGGTGATACACGCCCTGCAGCAGCCTTGGAGATGATACGCTCCAAGTCGCCCATGCGGTGAAACTGGTCGTTCAGACAGTTACGAAAGTCGGGTTCGCGGAAGAAATAGTCAACAACATCCAGTCGCTCGTTAATGGGACGGGCATCCTTCAGCGGAAATATCACCCAGCGACGCAACATACGTCCGCCCATTGGGGTGATGGTGTGATCGATAACGCTCAACAACGATGACCCGCCGTCCTGCATCGGAGCCACCAATTCCAGGGAACGGATGGTGAATCGATCCAGCCGCACGTACTTTTCCTCTTCAATACGCGACAGCGACGTGATATGACTGATATGTGTGTGCTGCGTTAGTTCAAGGTACTGCATGATAGCACCGGCTGCCACCACGCCGTTGTGCAGATGGTCTACGCCAAACCCTTTGAGGTTTTTCGTTCCGAAATGCTTGAGTAGCTTCTGCCGTGCCGTCTGTTCGGTAAACACCCAGTCGTCCATCTCGAACGTACAGATTCTTGTTCCGAAGTGGAGTTCGAAGTCTTGCTTGCGCGAACGGTCATAAAGCACCTCCTTGGGAGAGAAGTTTCCGATGAGTTTCTCAACATAGTCGAATGTTCCCTCACCCGTAAGAAACTCTCCGGTAGAGATGTCGAGGAAGCTGACACCGCACGAACCTTTTCCGAAATGAACAGAAGCGAGAAAGTTATTTTCCTTGTAGTTGAGCACATTGTCGCTCATCGCCACGCCCGGTGTAACAAGTTCGGTGATGCCGCGCTTCACCATCTTGTCCATAGCCGTCAGCCCTTTCTTTCCTTTTATCTCCTCTCGCTTCTTCTTGGGGTCTTCAAGCTGGTCGCAGATAGCCACTCGCTTTCCAGCACGTATCAGTTTCGGCAGATAGGTATCAAGTGCATGGTGTGGGAAACCGGCCATCTCAGTGCTGCCCGCCGAACCGTTGTTTCGTTTCGTCAGTGTAATGCCGAGTATTCGTGCCGCTTCTATGGCATCATCACAGTACGTCTCATAGAAGTCGCCACACCGAAAAAGCATCATTGCATCCGGGTGTTGTGCTTTCATGGAGAAGAACTGTTTCATCATCGGGGTCTGTCCCTTGTCGTCTTTTACCATAGAGCTTGCTTCCTTTCCGTTTATTTATATGGGCTTTGTAAGCTGCAAAGAAATCACCGTGCCTCTCCCAGGCTACAACTTCTCACCGTAGCAGAGGTCGCCGGCATCACCAAAACCGGGAACAATATACTGATGCTCGTTGAGTCCTTCGTCGATGGCTGCACACCAAATAGTGGTGGCACTGTCGGGAAAAGTCTTCCGGATATGGGCAATGCCTTCCGGAGAAGCAATCATACAGGCAACGTGGACGTGGCGGGGCGTTCCCTTAGAGAGAATGGCCTTATAGCCCAGTTCCATTGAACCGCCGGTGGCAAGCATCGGGTCGGCAATGATAAGCGTCTTGCCGTTGATATCGGGTGTAGCGAGATACTCTACATGGATGCCAACCTCATGGTGGGCAGCGTCTTTATATTCCCGATAGGCACTGACAAAGGCATTGCCGGCATGATCGAAGATATTCAGGAATCCATTGTGGAACGGCAGACCGGCACGGAATATCGTTGCCAGCACAATCTTGTCAATCGGGACATTCACCTTGGCAGTACCCAGGGGCGTAACGACATCGCGCTGCTCGTAATGAAGCGTCTTCGATATTTCAAAAGCTTCAAACTCGCCTATCCTCATAACGTTGTTACGGAAAAGAAGACGATTCTTCTGATAATCCTTATCGCGGATTTCTGCCAAATACTGATTGATGATGGAGTGCTGCTCCGAGAAGTTAATGATTTTCATTTTTTAGCCTTTAGATAGTCGAATATGCGCAGTCAACGCCTACCCTGTCTTGTAAAATTTCGACAAAAGTACGAAAACCCTCTAATTATTGCAACAATAGTCCATTAATTTTTGCGCTGTATCAACAGCGAATATGAATAGGTTGACTCGTGATACAAGCGTTTGTCATATGCTTGTATAAAGTACCAGGTGAAAGGGGATTAATAAAGTTGAGAGAATCCCGTTCATCAGTATTTGAACGATGAGCCGCCCAAGAACTCCCGCAGTAGAGAAGTTGGTGGAAGGTTGCGGAATGGCAGCGGAACGAAGTATTTGAGGAACTTGCGCAGGCGGTATGCCTCGGCGTACTCCTCACAATTCTCCGGCACCTGTTCAAGTATGTCCTCGGCTTGGGGCTTGATTACTGCCAGTTCGAAGAGCATTGCGGTGTTGAACATTACATCGGCATTCTCCTGATAGGGGAATATCCACTTGTTTTCCCCGGCGCGCACAGATGGCCAGCGACGGATGGTTTCCTGTGCAGAGCAGCCCCGATACTTGTAGTCTCGGACGATTCGGCGGAGCAGACGGTTATCGGTCGTGGGGATATAGTTGTGGTCGTCGAGCAGAATAGTGGTCAGTGCGGAGGCATAAATCTTGAATTTCAACTCATCGGGAAGCTGTGCTGTCAACATCGGATTGAGTGCATGGATGCCTTCTACCAACAGAATGTTGTTCCGACCAAGACGCAATTGCCTCCCGTTCTTCTCGCTTTTGCCAGTCTGGAAATTGTATTTCGGCAGCTCAACCTCCTCCCCTCGGAAGAGCGCGGCAAACTGCCGGTTGATCAACGGAATGTTCAACGCGTGTATATTCTCGTAGTCATAATCGCCATTCTCATCCTTTGGCGTGTCGGCACGGTCGACAAAATAGTCGTCGAGCGATACTTGCACCGGGCGAATGCCACTTGCCAAAAGCTGTACCGAGAGGCGTTTACAGAAAGTTGTCTTTCCACTCGACGACGGACCGGCTATGAGTACCACCTTCACTTCGCTGCGTTCAGCTATCGTATCGGCTATTCTTGAAATCTTTTTCTCCTGCAAAGCCTCGCTGACATTGATGAGAACGGTAGCCAATCCCTTCCCCACTGCTTCGTTAAAGTCACCCACCGTGGTAACACCGAGGATGTTCTGCCAGCGATGATGTTCCTTGAATACCTCGAACATCTTGTCCTGTCGTATCACTTCGCCAAGCTTTTCGGGGTCATTCAACGAGGGAATACGCAGCAGAACACCGTCGTAATAAGGTTCCAAGCCGAAGAGACGAAGCTGCGAAGTATTGGTCAGCATCGCACCATAATAATAGTCTTTGTAGTCATCTATGACGTAGTAGGTCGTATAAAGCGCGCTACTGTTGCGCAGGAGCTTCGTCTTTGCCTTGTCGCCCAAGTCGGAAAACATTTTGATGGCTTCTTCCGTGGTAGTCTCAAACCGCTGTATAGGGAGGTGAGCATCAACTATTTCCTGCATTCGCTGACGTATGGAAGCCACGTCTTCAGGGGTTATTCCGTCGTGCGACAGCCCGAGTTGCAGGTTGCAATAGTAGCCGTTGGAGACGGGAATATCTATGATGACCTGACTGCCTGGGTACAAATCGTGGACTGCCTTACAGAGAACGAAAAACAGCGAACGCGTATAAGTGCGTATACCCGACGGTGTTCGCAGGTCGAGAAACTCTACGTCTTTGTTGTGATAAACCCGGTAGCAGAGTCCTTCCACCTTGTTGTTCACTTTGGCTGCAACAGGTTCGTAGTCCATCGGGATATTATTCGATTCGAAAATATCAGAAAGTGTACTTCCGATTGGGGCTTCTAAGGTTTTTTTATTATTTTTGCAACGGATTTGTAATGCTTGTCTCATTCTTGTTACTATCATTGTTCGTTAGATGTTACATCCCTGTACATCGACGGGATTCGGAGGGTAAAGTTAGGGAAAGTCAGGCAGTCCAACAACAAAATGACATTATAAATCATCTCATTTATGTCGATTTGGATATTTTTTAAGCTCATAGGCTCGCTCGCTCTTTTAATGTTCGGAATGAAATCAATGAGCGACAGTCTTCAGAAAATGGCCGGACCGCAGCTCAGACACGTGCTCGGAGCCATGACAACCAATCGTTTCACAGGCATTCTTACTGGTACTTTCATCACGGCGGCCGTACAGTCGTCTACGGCAACTACGGTGATGACCGTCTCGTTTGTCAATGCCGGACTGCTGACACTGGCACAGGCCATCTCCGTTATTATGGGAGCCAACATCGGAACTACGCTTACAGCGTGGATTATGTCGGCCGGATTTACGTTCAACATCACCGATTTCGTTTGGCCGGCGTTCATTATCGGCATCATTCTTATCTTCTCCAAGAAACGCCGACTCATAGGAGACTTCCTCTTCGGGGTCAGCTTTATGCTCCTCGGCTTGGGTACTTTGCGCCAGACCGGCATCGATATGGACTTGGCACACAACCAGCCCGTACTCAATTTCTTTTCTTCTTTCGACCCCAACAGCTTCCTGACCACCATCACATTCCTGCTTATCGGTAGCATATTGACTATGTGCGTGCAAAGTTCGGCAGCCATTATGGCCATCACGATGATACTCTGCTCGACGGGTGTACTGCCCATTTATCAAGGCATTGCCCTCGTTATGGGTGAGAATATCGGCACAACGGTAACGTCGAACCTGGCTGCACTCACTGCTAACACGCAGGCGCGGCGAGCTGCTCTGGCACATATGATGTTCAATGTGTTCGGTGTTTTATGGGTGCTCATCGTGTTCCGGCCTTTCGTCGATCTCATCTGCGGATGGGTAGGTTATGATGTCTGCATGACGAAAGGTTCTGCGGGCTTCCTTGCCAACGCCGCCAAACTGAGCTTTGTATTGGCTGCTTTCCATACGACCTTCAATGTTTTGAATACCTTTATCCTTGTCTGGTTCATCCCGCAGATGGAGAAACTCGTTACAATATGTATCAAACCGAAGGCCCGCAAAGACGAAGAAGACTTCCGATTACGGTTTATTCAGGCCGGCATTATGAAGACTCCAGAACTCTCGGTGCTCGAAGCCAGTAAGGAGATACAGTCGTTTGCCGACCGGCTCCAGCGCATGTTCGGCATGGTACGCGAGCTGCTTACTACCAAGGATGAGGCTGCTTTCGTGAAGCTCTACACACGGATTGAGAAGTATGAAGGCATCTCTGACAACATGGAGATAGAGATTGCGAAGTATCTCGACGAAGTAAGCCATGCCCATCTGAGCGATGAAACGAAGAGCAAGGTGCGGGCGATGCTCCGTGAAATATCCGAACTGGAGAGCATCGGCGACGCCTGCTACAACATAGCACGGACGGAAAACCGCCGCATCAAGGGCAAGGAAGAGTTTACCGAAGCGCAGTTAGACCACATACACCAGATGTTTGAATTGACCGACGATGCCCTCACGCAGATGAACAGCATCCTTGTCGGGCACAAGCATGACAACAATATCAACCGTTCGTTCAACATTGAGAACGAAATCAACAATTACCGCAACCAGCTGCGCAGCCAGAACATCAACGATGTAAACGACCATAAGTACACCTACGCTATTGGTACGATGTATATGGACATCATTCAGGAGTGCGAAAAGCTGGGCGATTATGTCGTCAATGTGGTAGAAGCACGTATGGGCGTGCGGCAGCAGGAAATCTGATTGTGCGATCAAGCAGCACGCAGCAAGTATTCATCAACGGACGAAGAAGCCGCTTTCACGGTGTCAGACAGCCTTATTGACACTGCGAAGGCGGCTTCTTCGTCGGCACGTCTCCCCTACTTTCCAGTCTTGATAAACCGCGCTATATCGTCCAGGACGTATGCCGGAATATGCGAAGGCGTGTTGTATTCGTCTACGGAAGGTTCCCCTGTTCCCTCCATAAAGAGATGATTCAGCATCGGATAAGTCTTGCGCACGATGCGGCGGTTCTTCCTGAGCCACTTGTCCCACGCCCGATAGTCGGTCATCGTTACCTGCACGTCGCGCTCACCCTGCAGAATCAGCATCGGAATACGAAGTCGTGCGGCCGTGGCACCGGCCGAATAGCGATCGTCGAAAGCCGTGTAGCTCTCGGGAAGCTGCCGCCGTGCCTGCACCATTACCGAGTCGATGACAGTCGGGTCGGTTGTTTTCAGCGCGGCAATGTTTTGGTCGCGTATCACTTCCATCAGTTTCCGCGGCGTTCCGGCCAGCATTATGATGCCCGCCACACGCCCCGACCGTTCGGCAATACGCGGTGCCAGCATGGCTCCGAGACTGTGCCCGATGATGTAGATGCTGTCCTTGCATATCTCGGGACTCACTCTTGCCGAGTCGATGGCAGTGAGTACGTCGTCGATGGTCTCTGTATCGTAGTCCAACCCACGTCCTTCGGGCAGCGGATGGCGTGCCAAGTCGTAAGCATGGGTGCGCTTTTCGTATCTGATGACGGCGATGCCACGCTCTGGAAGTCCCTCGGCAAGGTCGCGGAAAGGTTTGTTTGCTCCCACCGACTCGTCCATATCCGACGGTCCCGACCCCTGTACGAGTATGACGCAGGGATATTTCCGCCGTGCTTCTCCATCGGGCAGTGTCAGCCGGGCAGGCAGTTTGAATCCGTCGGTATGGAGTGTCAGCTCGCGTTCGTGGGGCAATGGCGGATGGTCGTCGACTGCTTCGGGATTCGAGAAGAAGAGTCCGATCAGCCGGTTATCCCCGTCGAAAGTCAAAGAGAGCGTAATCCGGCAGCGCGCAAAGGTCAGCACGCGTGTAAAAGCTTTCTTATCGGTCTCGCCGGTCTCTGCCGATTGCCATGGTGCTGCCGCACGGAAGTCGCCCAATTGCAGCTGTATCTGCCTGAACATACCTGCCATTTGCTCCTTCGGCACGGCTTTCCGGAACTCTTCGTCAGCTCGGTCCAGTAGGCTGTCTGCCTGTCCGCTGACGAAATATCCGTACACCTGCTCGGCAAGGGAATACTGCCGGCGTATCAGCCTTGCCATGTCTTGCGCAGGAAGAGCTGCGGCGGCAAGGAAAGGGAGGAGGAATGAGAGGAGGATTCTTTTCATTGCGATGATGGATTGTGGGTAAAACGACCGTAAGGCTTGTACTGCCTGCACTCGACAGACAAGCCGTCCGGAATCTTGTACGGCGTTGCAAAGATACTGATAAAAGCGCATCCGCTGTTGCTTTCGTGCGTTTTCCTTCCCCTGCCTTTGCTTGTGTCGACACTTCCCTTAGGGAATAACGGCATTTCTATGCCGTATCTGCAGTATTTCTATACTGGTGTTGACAAGTTATCTGCCTGCTGATAACTTATTATCTACGTGCTGATAAAAAGTTATCAGAGCCTTGATAAATAATTATCAGCGTGCTGATAAAAAGTTATCACTACGCTGATAAAAAGTTATCACTGTGCTGATAAATAATTATCACTACGCTGATAATTTCCGCGAAAGCGTACACGCACATCATACCATGCGGAGGAAAAGGTGGATATATTCCTTAAGGAAAGATGGATATGTCCCTTAGGAAAAGGCGGATATGCGGTGAGAGGGGAACGGGAATGCGGCTTTACAGGATTCCCGACTGGCTATCTTTGTTCCGCAGTGTCTTGTGAATGTCGCGATACTTCCGCCCGCGCTGCAGCTTCCACGTCAGATTGAAGGTGAGCATATGCCCGTAGTTGCGTCCGCGTTGGAGGATTGATTTCTGTAGATACTCGTTGCAGATGCGGGTGGCGTACATTCGTGGGTGCTGCTCAAAGGGATGCTGGAAGAAGAGCGACAGGTCGCAGTTGCCGATGCGGTAAGTTGCGCCCACGTAGGAGGCTCCGCCGTTGTCGCCCCGGGTCTCGCCCTCCATGAATTTCCATCCGTTGTCGGCCGCGGCTGTGAGTGTCCAGCGTCCGAGATAGGCGTTGAGGCTGCCTGAACAGATGAAGCTCGTGCGGTGATGGCGGTAGTTGTCGCCGTAGTTGAAGCAGCGGAAGATGCCGGCAGAGAAGTCGGCCGCCAGCCGGTCGGGCAGTATGTCGATGTGTCCGCCGCTGAACGCATAGACTACACGGATGTCTTTCTGGTTGCGCTGCGTATAGATGAAGCGGTCGTCCGGCGTCCGTTCGTAATGGGCCATATTCGGCCGTGGGTCGGTACGGTAGTGCAGATCTGCCCAAAGCGACCGCCCGGGACGGTTGTAAGCCAGAGTGAGCGTGTGGGCGAACACCTTATTGGGGTTGATGGAGGGGTTGCCGACCGTCCATTCCATGGCGTTCGTGCGGATAACGGTGTTGTTGATGAAAGCAATCTGAGATATATGCTCGTACATCTCGAAAACATAGCGGAGCGAAAGCGCGGAACTGAATGCGTAGGAGAGGGTTGCCTTGGGGCGGAAGAGCCAGTATGTGTAGCGGGCATCGGCTTGCCGGTAGCCGTGGCGGCTTGCTCCGAGTCCGGCAACGTAGCTGAGGCTTCGCCAATTGCCCTTGATTTCGCCGAAAAGATAAAGGCTGTTGTTGTGCAACCGGTTGAGCGAGCTGACGGCTCCGCTGTATTCGTTGCGTGTATACTTCGTGCTCTGCTTCCAACCCAGAGAGACCGTGAACGGGCGGAGGCGGTTTTCGTAGACTGCTTCGGAAAGAACCGACCACGTCCGCCCCTTGGTGGCGTATTCGTAGGGTGTTCCCTCGTCGTTGAAACTGTATCTGTCGGTGCCGATACGAGTACCGACAACGTTGGCCGTGAGGGTTTGATGACTGCCGAGCGTGTGCATGAAGTAAAGGTCGAGAGTCGGTGTGAGGGTCGTTTCGTGTTTCCGAAGGGTCGACCATGCGTTCTTTCCGCGGCTGTCGGTCATCTTTCTTGTCTCATCGTCGTTGAGCTGGTGTTGCCATCCGCCTGTCAAGACAGCCTGGAAGACGTAGGAGGCAGAGTCGGCAAGATTGTATTTCGCCTGCAACGTGTTGTCGTAATCGCGCCGGCGAGCCTCCTCGGTGTTGCGACGGACTTGATAGCGTGTGCCGTTGTTGAGCAGATAGTCGGCCGTCTCGCTGTAGCTGTCGCCCTTGAAGTCTTGGTAGCTTTGGCTATAGGTCAGTCCCAGCTCCGAATTGCCGCGGTTCAGCTTTCCGAATACGGTGTTGTTGCCGTTCCGCGTGGTCAGTGTATTGCTAAAATTCGTTCCCATCTGCCAGCCGCTGTCGATTCGTCGGGTGCGGATATCAATAACATAGCCGATGCCCTCTCCGTATCTGACGCCAGGATTGTCGATAAAGTCAACACTTCGGATGGTTTTCGGGTCGAGTGCGATGAGTTCTTCGCGGGTAGTGATGGCACCGTTGAGGCGCAGCTGTACCGTACCAGTGTTGGTGAGCGGCGTTATCGTGCGTGCCACCTCGTCTACGCGGATGCGCGGCAGGGCGAGTCGGGCAAGCAGATTATAGCCGTTGGTCGATGCTTGCAGCTGCTTTTCGGAAGGGAAGAAGAGTTGTCCGTCGGGCTTTCTGACGACGCGCGCCCCTCTGATGACAACTTCCGACAGAGTGTGCACAGCCGTTGTGTCGCTTGGTGCGGCTTGCCGGTTGTCGGTCGGAACGTTATACAGAGAGTCAGATGGGGCAGCAGGGGTATCCGACTGTCCGTGTGCGGCCATCGAAAGCGTTGCCGCGAGAAGTAGTGAGAGTAGTTGTTTCATCTTTACCGAGATTTTATGATTCTTCGGCAAAGATAGAGAGAAGCCATCAGCAAAGCCCCGGAAACAGTCTGACATTTGTCTGACAATCGCTTTCCAACCGATAGCTGCGCCCCCGTTCCGACACTATTTTCAGTCTGCCTTGCTGCTCCACTATCGGTTTCAAGCGGCGGATGAGCGTGTAAAGAGTTTCAGAAGCATCGGGCTTGCGCGGCCACAGCCGTTCGCAAATAGCTTCCTTGGACAGGCAATGCTGATCGGCTACAAAGAACATCTCCAACAGTTGCTGTTGCATAGGGGTGAGACTGACGGGCTGAAAGTCCTTGTTATAGAACCGACGCTCGTTTTCTACATAAACCAATGAGCCAAACTGCATGCCCGACAGGCGTTGACGGCGGACGCTACGCAGCGAAAAGAACATCCATCCAACCATCATCAGCGCGAAAAACCACGGCAACCGATGGTCTGCCAAGCCCCATACGGTGGCAAACGAACAGTTGGCATATCCCTGTAAAGCAACAGTGGCATGCGGCGAACGTCCTTTCATCCGTTGGCTGCATAGGTTGTCGGTGCGGTTGGCATCGGCATAATAGACGTAAGAGCGGTTGCGCAGCTCATCGATTCGCAGATTTTGCCGATAAGAATGGATGGTGTCGGGCGTTATCCACTCCGTCTGCTCCTCGGCAAGCGTCTTGCTCAGAGCCTGATTCATATCCTCTACGATGCGCTGCTCGGCTGTTCGGTAGCTGTCAATGCTTGCTCCGACGGCAGAAAACAGCAGTATCAGGAAGACAACAACAGACATATACGGTTTCATAAGCTTTCTATTCTAATCAACGGTTAAAGATGGGGTTACAATCCGCGTTCCGCCCAGTCGCCGCGGTCAAGGTTTCGGTAGCCGATGGCTTCGGCAATGTGCTGCGATTGTACGTCGGACGAAGCGTCAAGGTCGGCAATGGTACGGGCAACCTTCAGTATCCGGTTGTAGGCGCGGGCGGAGAGCTTCAGCCGTTCCATCGCATTGCGGAGCAGATCAATGGAGGAAGCGTCGGGTTCGGCAAATTGATGAATCATCCGTTCAGACATCTGCGCGTTGCAGTGGACGTGCTTTTGCTCTTTGAAACGTTCGGTCTGGAGGGTGCGTGCCTGTATGACGCGCTCGCGGATGACAGCACTCGGTTCGCCCTGGGCGGCTTGCGAGATATCCTTGAAAGGCAGCGGGGCTATCTCACACTGGATGTCTATTCGGTCGAGCAGCGGTCCGGAAATCTTCGAAAGGTAACGCTGTATCTGTCCGGGGGAGCACACACAATGATGGGCGGGATCGCCATAGTATCCGCACGGACAAGGATTCATGCTCGCAATGAACATGAAACTGCACGGATAAGTAACGGTATATTTGGCGCGGGAAATGGTGATGCTGCGGTCTTCGAGCGGCTGGCGGAGCACCTCGAGGGTATGCTTGTTGAACTCGGGCAGCTCGTCGCAGAAAAGAACGCCGTTGTGCGCCAGTGTTATCTCGCCCGGCATGGGGTTGGCACCGCCTCCTACGAGTGCCACTTCGGATATGGTGTGGTGCGGACTGCGGAACGGCCGCTGCGTAATCAAGCCCGAGTCGCGTTGCAGCTTGCCGGCTATAGAGTGTATCTGCGTGGTTTCGAGACTCTCGGAGAGCGACAGTGGCGGCAGAATGGAAGGCAGCCGCTTAGCCATCATACTCTTCCCGCTGCCCGGCGGACCAATCATGATGAGATTGTGTCCACCAGCTGCAGCCACTTCGATGGCTCTCTTCACGTTCTCCTGTCCGCGCACGTCGACAAAATCCAACTCGAAGTCGTACTGATGTTCGTAGAATTCCTTACGCGTATCGACATGGCAAGGCTCGAGCAGCGACGGATTGTTGAGGAAACTGATGACCTCTTGTATGTTGTTCATGCCATAGACTTCGAGCGTATCGACTACAGCTGCCTCATGTTCGTTGGACTTAGGCACAATGAGTCCCTTGAAATGCTCTGCCCGTGCTTTAATGGCAATGGGCAGTGCTCCCTTGACGGGTTGCAGAGTTCCGTCCAAACTCAGTTCGCCAACAAGCATATTCTTACCGAGATGGTCGGCTGGCATCTTCCCATTGGCCGCCAAAATAGCAATGGCGAGCGGCAGGTCGAAAGCTGATCCTTCTTTCTTGAGATCGGCTGGAGCAAGATTGGCAGTAATATCGGCTACGGGAAACTTATAGCCCGTATTGAGCAGGGCGGCGGCAATGCGATCGTGGCTTTCCTTAACGGCTGCATCGGCAAGCCCAGTGAGGTGGTACAGCACCCCGCGGGTGATACTTACCTCTACCGTAACGGTGGTAACCTCCATCCCGTTGACAGCTGCGCAGTATGTTTTTACTAGCATGGGAGGTCAGTTGAAGTTGTCGAGACGCTGCCGGATGGTGCTGGCGGTAATGTGTCGCTCGGCAATCCGTCCGTTCTTGATGATGATATTGTCGGGTATAGTTGTCAGTCCGAGAGTCTTGACGAGCTTGCTGTCCATCATCATTCCGTCGCATACGTTCGGAAATTCTACTCCGTTGTTCTTCAATGTCTGCAGCGCCTCCTTGCGATCGGCATCTGCCGATATACCCAAAACGGTGGCATAGTCCTTCTTGACAGCTTCGTCGAGCGCACGCTGCAAGTCGATGCTCTCGTAATTCCACGTTGCCCAAAGGTTGATGATAACTATTTTACCTTTCAGATCGGCGTTGGTGATGGTCTTGCCGTCGAGTGTGTGGGCAGAGAATTTGGGCAGCGGGTCGCCGACGTTTGTGTTTTCCATGCCTAAGAGAAGCCGTTTCTGTCGGGCGAGCATCGCGTTTCGGGGCTGCCGGGCGAGCAGTTTATCTATCATTTGCATGGCTTTCTTATAGTCGGGAGCCTCGGTCTGCACGAAGTACTTACTGACCAAATAGCCACTGACGGCCGATTGTGGATGGTCAGCAATAAATTGGGCTGCATACTTCTTCTCGTCGGGGGGGGAGACGGAGGCTATCTGCTTGCGGAACTTCGTCATCAGCTCGTTGTCGTCAGTGCCTTCCACCTCCATCTCTTTCAGATGTGATGCGTCAGCCTTTATCTCCACAGCTTCGCCCGATTCTGCAAAGACGGGTTGCGTAGAGTAGTTGGGGAAGATTAATACCAGTGTCGCCGACTCCTTGCACGGTATCTCGTAGGCAAATCGACCACCCTGAATCTTGATGGTGTCCAGCCCTTCCAGTCCACCGTCGGGACTATAGACGTAAAGTTCTCCTTGATTGATATGCAGCAGCCGTCCTTCCATCTTGAAATGACCGCTACGAGTACCACAGGAAACCAATAGCAGAGAGAATAAGAGTGTGATTACTATTTGCTTCATGTGTATTGTTATAGTTATATAAAGTGCCGCGAGCGGGACTCGAACCCGCACAGCCATTACTGGCCAAGGGATTTTAAGTCCCTCGTGTCTACCAATTCCACCATTGCGGCAAACCGCTTGCAAAGATAAGGGTATTTCTTTGATTCGACAAACGATTCATCGTTTTTTGCATAACGGAGTTCATCAGCTCTCCAAGCTGCATCCGACTATGATGCGACTGCGTCTTAGAAATTATGCGACTCTATCCTTAAAGTTCGCCAACTTCTCCTGGAAAATAATCCTTGCCTATCAGTTTGCGATCCGTGCTGGTCAGTTCGGTTATCCGTACAGGTGAATGAGGTTAGACGGTGGGGCGGTCTCATCCTGATCACATATCTCCCAAGAGTTAATCACTGGTACTCCGCAAAAAAGCAAGACAATCCCTTTGTTCTGTAGAGGATTTGCACTAACTTTGCCCGCATGGAAAATACTCAATCAACGACAGGAACAGTGCCTGCGGATTATACGATCAACGTGCACGGGCAGTTGCTCGATTTGAGCCATCCCTGCGTGATGGGCATACTGAACGTTACGCCCGACTCGTTCTTTGCCGGAAGTCGCGTGCAGACCGAAGATGCCGTCTGTCGGAGAGCCGACCGGATTGTAACAGAAGGTGGACGAATCATTGACGTGGGAGCCTGCTCGACGCGTCCCGGCAGTGCGCCGGCAAGCGAAGAAGAGGAGATGCGGCGGCTGGAAATGGCACTTCCTGCCGTCCGCAAGGCACAGCCCGATGCCATCATCTCCGTCGACACTTTCCGTGCATCGGTTGCGCGGAGAGTTATCGAAGAATTCGGAGCCGACATCATCAACGATGTCGGGGAAGGAAAAGACCCCAATATGTTCCGCACCGTGGCAGAATCGGGAACACCTTATATCTTAATGTCGACAGCGGCAAACCTTCACGATATGCTCATCGACTTTGCCCACGAGGTGCAACAACTTCGTGCGCTCGGCCAAAAAGATATTATCCTCGACCCAGGCTTCGGCTTCGGTAAGACACCCGTCGACGGCAACTACGCTCTGCTCGACAAAATGGAACGGCTACAAGTACTGGGACTTCCGCTGTTGGTGGGTGTCAGCCGCAAGAGAATGATCCATCAGCTGCTGGGCATCACTGCCGATGAGAGCCTCAACGGTACTACCGCCGTCAACACCATTGCCCTGCTGAAAGGTGCTGCCATTCTGCGTGTCCACGACGTGCGCGAGGCAGCAGAGGCAGTAAGAATCATTGAGCGGATGAGAAGCATCCGGCAATAACTCTGCAAGAAAAACCAACTAAACCGGTTTCTATGTTTTTCGAATTCGGCATTAAGGACATCATTGATATAGTCCTCGTAGCTCTGATGCTATACTATAGTTACCGCTTGATGAAAGAGTCGCGGTCGCTGAACGTATTCTTCGGCATCATGGTCTTCATCATCGTGTGGCTCATTGTCAGTCAGGTGTTGGAAATGCGCCTGCTGGGCAGTGTCATGGACAAGCTCGTCTCGGTGGGAGTCATCGGACTCATCGTACTTTTCCAGGAAGAGATACGCCACTTCCTGTACAGTCTCGGTGCCCATCGCAAGCTGAAAGGACTGATTCAGCTCTTCACGGGAGCACACAAGATGGAAGCCGACAAAGAGGCAATCATGCCCATCGTGATGGCGTGTATGAGTCTGAGTCGCGGCAAGGTGGGTGCACTGATAGTAATAGAACGAGGTGTCAAGCTGCAAGACATCGTGGAGACGGGCGACCAGATAGATGCCCGCATCAACCAGCGGCTTATCGAGAACATCTTCTTCAAGAACTCTCCGCTCCACGACGGTGCGATGATTATCTCGAAGAAGCGCATCAAGGCGGCCGGTTGCATCCTTCCCGTGAGCCACAAACAGGACATTCCCAAAGAACTGGGCTTGCGCCACCGTGCTGCCATGGGTATCTCACAGGATTCCGATGCTCTTGCCATCGTCGTATCGGAAGAGACCGGACGTATCTGTACCGCGCTGCACGGAGAGTTCCAGCTGAGACTCTCGGCAGAGCAGTTGGAGAGCATTCTGACCAAGGAGATGATGGAGTAAAAGATAATAGACAAATGTTACAACGCGATTATATCATAAGACTTCTTCAGGAGTTTACGGCGGCAATAGCCAGATTCCTTGAAAAGAAAGAGAACAACAATACCGACGAACTGCGCGACCTATACCGCCAATATGTAGGCGACTATGAACTGCTACGCAACTGTAGTGTAGACGAACTGTTGACCTACGCAGCAGAACAATGGAACGACGAAGAGCGGATAGGCAAAATCGGCATGGTCGCAGAACTACTCTATGCCGAAGCGTTCACCACAACCTCGCTGATAAGGCACGTGCTGATGGAGAAATCCTACCGGCTCTTCGATTATATAGAAGGAAAGGACAAGGTATTCTCTATCGAACGCAGACAGAAAATGGCTGCCATCCGCTCAAATATATAGATATAAAACTTTGCCGTTCACTATCTTTTGGCTACATTTGTGCCGACGAAATCTAAAACAAACATTATGCTTGAGAAAAACATCAGAGAACAGATTGTCAGACTGATACAGCAGCAGGTGGTACCTGCCGTAGGCTGTACAGAACCTATGGCGGTAGCCCTCTGCACCGCCCGAGCAACAGAAATACTCGGCAGACGCCCGGAGAAGATCAACCTACAACTTTCGGCAAACATCCTGAAGAACGCCATGGGTGTAGGGATTCCAGGAACGGGGATGATCGGTCTGCCCATCGCCGTATCGTTGGGAGCACTGATAGGCAAATCGGAATACAAACTCGAGGTGATCAAGGATCTTACGCCTGAAACGCTTGAGAAAGGGAAACGGTATATGGCCGACGGGCATATCTCCATCAGCCTGAAAATGAACATCACTGAAAAACTGTATATCGAGGTCGACTGCGAGGCTGACGGACATCACGCCACCACCATCATCTCGGGAAGCCACACTCACTTCGTCTTCGAACGATTGGACGACAAGGTACTGCTCGACTGCAACGCTGCTGGGAGCAACACGGAGCAAGTACAACAGCCCGAACTCAACCTACAGACCGTATGGGAGTTTGCCACAACAACTCCCGTCGACGAGATTAAGTTCATCACCGAAGCCAAACGCTACAACCTTAGAGCTGCCGCTGAATCGCAAAAGGGCAACTACGGCCACTGCCTCGGTAAAGTGATGGATCGTCCGCTCAGCCGCGGTATCTTCGGCGACAGCATCTACTCGCACATCATAGCCAAGACCGCATCAGCCTGTGATGCCCGTATGGGAGGCGCGCTGATTCCCGTCATGAGCAACAGCGGGTCGGGAAACCAAGGCATCTGCGCCACCAATCCCGTGGCAGTATTTGCCAAAGAAAACAAGAATACGCCCGAAGAACTCATCCGAGCACTGACGCTCAGCCATCTGACGGCCATCTATATCAAGCAGAGCCTGGGAACATTGTCGGCTCTCTGCGGATGCGTGGTGGCAAGCATCGGCTCTACCTGCGGCATCACCTACCTGATGGGAGGCAGCTACGCCAATGTCTGCTATGCCGTAAAGAATATGATTGCCAACATTACGGGTATGATTTGCGACGGTGCCAAGCCCAGCTGCTCACTCAAGATTTCCTCGGGCGTCTCCACTGCCGTACTTTCGGCCACGCTGGCAATGGAGGGCAAGTACGTAACAGCTGCTGAAGGAATCATCGACGACGATGTCGACCGCTCCATACGCAATATGACCAGTATCGGAAAGAACGCCATGTGTGCCACCGACGATATGGTACTGAATATCATGACCCACAAGGGAGACTGCTGACGGAACCCTTTTGGTCATTCAACAAGCCTTGTTCGTTTGCGAACAAGGCTTGTTGGTTGTACCGGCAAGCCTTGCCGTCCGGATGAGAGACACGAAGTCGGAACTGAGATGAAGAGAAATGCACAAAAAGATGCTACACAGCTGTTTTCCATCGCCCGACGGTAAAAGGAAGATAGCGATAAATCAGCCACACAAGGAAAGTTGTGCTGACCCATACCAAAACGTAGGCAACAAGCACATAGAGATAGTTTCCCGTATAGACGAATCCCATCCGGTGCATCAAGGCTGATACGGTCAGGGGAACACCGCCGCACAAGAAATAATAAACGAGACTATGGCTGCCCGTCCATTCGACAGGGCGGAGAAAGCGAAAACGGGGAAACTGGCGGAAGAGAGAAACCAGGAAAAGCACCGAGATCAGCATATTAACGACAAAAACAATCCAGTTAGAAACGCAGACAGGCTCTACGAGCAAACTGACCCCAGCATAGCTGACATACACCTTTATCGCCATCCAAAGCACAAAGAGCAGGCATGTACAGCGTAGCGTATCAAAACGGGCGAAGAACGCTTCCCGTTTCTGGTAGAGAAATCCAAGGTATAAAACGGGAAAAGCCATACAGGCATTATCCAATTGCCAGTATAACGCGCATTGCATATGGGACAGCCAACCACACAACAACAAAGAAAAGAGAGCCGCCACGGACAGCATCCACTCCCTGCCGCGGCTTATCCACAGCAACAGCGCGAAGACCGTCTCTGCCACAATGAGTGCTGCGATAAACCAAGAGGCTTGTCCTGTAACTACAGACAGCAGTGTATGGCTTATCGGCAGACCGTGCGCCAATGCTTTGGGAAAAGCAATGGCCGTGGTAAAGATAAGGTAGGAGACCGACTGTTCAACTATGACAGAGCTTTAACAACCGAGCTGAT
>CAUVFB010000002.1:0-39912 GCA_963551095.1 uncultured Prevotella sp.
AAATTGGCTGTATGGTAAACGGTGCCGGACTTGCCATGGCTACCATGGACATGATCAAACTCTATGGCGGCAACCCAGCCAACTTTCTTGATATCGGCGGCAGTTCCAATCCTACGAAGATCGTTGAGGCTATGAAGCTGCTGCTTTCCGACAAGCACGTGAAAGTAGTACTGATCAATATCTTCGGAGGCATTACCCGCTGCGACGACGTAGCCAAAGGGCTCATCGAAGCATTCAAGATGCTCGACACCCATATGCCTATCGTTATCCGACTGACGGGAACGAATGAGGCCGAAGGAAGAGAGTTGCTCAAAGGCACAAAGTTCAACGTCGCACACACCATGGGCGAAGCTGGCAAGATGGCAGTAGAACTTGCAGCCAACTGCTAAGAGAAAATCACAGAATAACCGGACAATAAAAACACTGAAACAAAATGAGTATACTTATCAACAAGAATACACGGCTGATCGTGCAAGGCATCACAGGCCGCGACGGTAGCTTTCATGCAAAGAAGATGAAAGAGTATGGCACCAACGTTGTGGGGGGGACGTCTCCCGGAAAAGCCGGACAGGAAGTAGAAGGAATCCCCGTTTTCAATACCGTTAAGGATGCCGTAGCTGCCACACAAGCCAATACCTCAGTTATTTTCGTACCCGCTGCCTTTGCCAAGGACGCTATGCTGGAAGCTGCCGACGGTGGCATCAGGCTGATCATCTGTATCACTGAGGGAGTGCCGACACTCGATGTGGTCGAAGCTTACCGTTATATCCGCGACAAGGGTGCCAATCTGATTGGTCCCAACTGTCCCGGTCTGATTTCTCCCCAGGAGAGTATGGTTGGCATTATGCCTACCAACATCTTCAAGAAAGGCCATACCGGAGTCATTAGTCGTAGTGGAACACTTACCTATCAAGTGGTAGCCAACCTGACAGAGAGCGGTATGGGACAGACCACGGCAGTAGGTGTGGGAGGCGATCCCATCGTAGGTTTGTACTTTCAGGATCTTCTAGAGATGTTCGAGAATGACCCTGAAACCGACAGCGTAGCCTTGATCGGCGAGATTGGAGGCGATGCCGAGGAGCGCGCAGCAGAGTATATCCGCGACCATATGACCAAACCTGTAGTTGCTTTCATCTCTGGTCGCGAAGCACCTAAGGGCAAGCAGATGGGACATGCCGGTGCTATCATCTCCAGCGGATCGGGTACCGCAGCCGAAAAGATTGCAGCCTTCGAAGCAGCAGGCGTACCGGTAGCACGAGAAACCAGCGAGATTCCGGATCTGCTGGCTGCCAAACTGAAGAAGTAAAACTTGATATGAACCCTGAAAGTTAGAAAAAACTTTCAGGGTTTGTTATGGAAAACCGAGAAAGAACTGCAAGGCCTTATGGGACGCAGAACGAAGCGTATAAATCTTGCCAAGCCCCCCCGTTGCAAATGTCCCGGCACATGAAAAATGGCTTGCAACGGCTGCTGAAGAGGTCAAAACAAAAAGAAAGTTAACTGCCGAAGCCTGACAAATGTCAAAACAAAAGGAAAGTTAACTGCCGAAGCCCGGTAAACGTCAAAACAAAAGGAAAGTTAACTGCCGAAGCCCGGCAAACGTCAAAACAAAAAGAAAGTTAACTGCCGAAGCCTGACAAATGTCAAAACAAAAGGAAAGTTAACTGCCGAAGCCCGGCAAACGTCAAAACAAAAGGAAAGTTAACTGCCGAAGTTTGGCAAACGCTAAAACAAAAGGAAAGTTAACTGCCGAAGCTCGGCAAACATCAAAGCACATGAAAAATGGCTTGCAACGCTACTGCAAACGTCCAAAAGGAAGCCCTGACAGGCACAAAGTAAGACAGAACTTAAAACGCCCAGAGAAATCTGAGGCGTTTTGCGTTGTGAAGGAGAGTGGGGTCTGAAAAAGAACATTTCGTTTTATGAGGCAGAACGCTTCGTTTTATTTTTTCGGAACGCTTCGTTTTTTGGATTATAGTCTTATCCCTACAACAAAGTCTTTATCTCTTGTTCTATGTTCTTTATCTGTGCAGGATTCCTCACCACGTCATTGTTACGGTCGATGAGGTAGATTATCGGTGTGGTTGTGGCCGGCGCGGTATATGCCTGGCTGATACCCGTATCATCATAAACGTTTATCCAGGGCAGACTTGCCACCTGTTCTTTCCAAAAATGAGCGTTGTAGTCCAGTGAAACCATAAAGATTTCCAAGCCTTGTGCATGGTATTTGTTATAAAGCTCGCGGAGTTGCATAATGTATTCTGGTGATCCCGGAGCTGAAAACACGTGGAAATCGAGAAGAACCACCTTTCCTTTCAGTGCAGTCAGATGTCGTTCACGACCGAGATTATCGCGTAAAGGCAGATCGATTACGCCTGAAACCTGTGCGTTCAACTCCACTTCTTTCTTCTGTGCCTTTACGATGCGCTCGTCTTTCATTCCCTTTAGGGTAATGTTGTGCAAATTCTGTCCACGCTCCGATCCGGGGAAGAATGTATCCCAGCTTGTTGCCACTGCTCCGAACACCTTGTTGTCGGCAGCATCGCGGGTAGGGTCGAATATCAGCTGCGCCTGATTGCCCACAACTATATACTGGAACAAGGCGAAATAGCTGTATGCTTTCATCGGTTCCTTAAAGATATAGTTGCGTGTTACGTCTTGCTTGTATTCCGACACCATGATATTAATCAGTGAGTCTGCCACATCCGGTTGCTGGGCAGCAATTGCCTGACACTGCGACTGAAGTGTGATTTGTTTCAGAGCCAACTCTTTTATCTTTTGATTCTCATACGAGCTGCTTACCGTGTAGTTGGTCGCCATCTGCGGATAGGTGGCTTTCACATTCACGGTTTCCGTAGAATCAATGGCAACATTAATAATTTGTCCTGCAATACGAAGTCGGTAGAATTCCGGGTTGTCCACCTTGTTTCCTGAAAACGAAAAGTTCCCCTTTCCGTCAAGCTTTGCAGAATCGATTTTAGCGAACCCATCAAGTCCGTTATGCTCGAAATAGAGCATGGAATCCTTTGCATTGGCTATCGTACCCGCTACGTGGAATTTTTCGCCGGAGCATCCTGTCAGCGCAGTTGCACTCATTACGCCTATTACAACGGCCCAATACAGAATTATATCCTTTTTCATCTTTCTATTCATATTGTCGTTTCCCGGTCTTATTCCCTATTGAACAAGCCTTTGCAAAGTTACAGCTATTTGAATAAACAGCCCAAGGAAACCTTCAGAATTTATAGGGTGAACAAGGCCCCCCTCTATCTACGCATTTTATATCGGGACGTTCGATAGTTCATCCATCTCGCGCAATATCGCCACAGCACCCTCGACATTCTTCACGTCGCTGACGACCATGACACGCTTGCCGTGGCTCTCCTTGATATTACAGCGGCGGACATGGTTGCCTATGTAGCTGAGCACCTTTCCGAAGGCCGGACTCTTGTAGTAGGCACTGTCGGGATTGGAGACGAACTGCATCTGCATCTGTCCTTGCTTGAGTATGATTTTCTCGCATCCGAGCCGCTTGCCGATACGCCGGAGGGGTACGACCTGCATCAGTTCCTCGCCCTGACGGGGCACGGTACCGAAGCGGTCGACAAGCCGCAGCCGGTAGGCATCGAGTTCCTCGTCGCGCTTGATGTTGTCCAACTCACGGTAGAGGAGTATCCGCTCGCTGCTGCCGGGCACGTAGTTGTCGGGGAAATACATTTCCAGGTCGCTTTCGACAGCACAGTCGTCAACAAAGTCGTCGCCCGTAATCTGCCTACCTTCGGCCATTTCGTCGGCATAGAAGTCCTGGAACTCGTCGTTCTTCAGCTCGGTTACTGCCTGCGAAAGTATCTTTTGGTAGGTCTCGTAACCCAAGTCTTCCATGAATCCGCTTTGCTCTGCTCCGAGAAGATTTCCTGCCCCGCGGATGTCGAGGTCTTGCATGGCAAGGCTGAAACCGCTGCCGAGGTCGGAAAAGGTCTCCAAGGCTTCGAGGCGGCGGCGTGCGTCTGAGGTGAGGTCAATCAAGGGTGGGGCGAGAAGATAGCAGAAAGCTTTCTTGTTGGAGCGTCCGACACGTCCCCGCATCTGGTGCAGGTCTGAGAGTCCGAATCGGTGTGCGTCATTGATGATGATAGTGTTGGCATTGGGTATGTCGATTCCGTTCTCCACTATCGTCGTCGAGAGCAGCATGTCGTAGTCGTAGTTAATGAATCCCATGATGATCTTCTCCAACTCTTCGGGTTTCATCTGTCCGTGCCCGATGGCTATGCGGCAGTCGGGGATGTGCTTTCTGATCATTCCGGCTATCTCTGTCAGATTCGAGATGTAGTCGCTGACGAAATATATTTGGCCGTTGCGGCTCATCTCGAAGTTAACAGCATCGGCGATGATTTCGAGCGAGAAAGTGTGTATCTCCGTCTGGATGGGATAGCGGTTGGGGGGCGGTGTGCGCATGATGCTCATGTCGCGGGCACCCATGAGCGAGAACTGGAGCGTGCGGGGAATGGGCGTTGCCGACATGGTAAGCGTGTCGACGTTCGATTTCAGCTGGCGCAGCTTCTCTTTGGTGGACACGCCAAACTTCTGTTCCTCGTCGATGATGAGCAGTCCGAGGTCTCTCCATTTCACGCTCTTGCCTATCAACTTGTGCGTACCCACAAGAATATCTATCTTCCCGTCTGCTAGGTCTTCCAGTATGTGGCGTGTCTGGGCAACGGTGCGGGCACGTGAAAGATAGTCGACTCTTACGGGCAGTCCCTCCAAACGCTTCGTAAAGGTCTTGTAATGCTGAAAGGCGAGTACGGTCGTGGGCACGAGCACTGCCACCTGTTTATTGTCGCTGGCGGCCTTGAAAGCTGCACGCACGGCCACTTCGGTCTTTCCGAAGCCCACGTCGCCGCATACGAGCCGATCCATCGGGAGCGGACTTTCCATATCGCGCTTGAATTCCAGCGTTGCTTTCAGCTGGTCGGGCGTGTCTTCGTAGAGGAACGATGCCTCCAGCTCGTGCTGCATAGCCGAGTCGGGCGAGAAAGCAAAGCCCTTTTCGTGCCTGCGTTTGGCATAGAGCTTGATCAGGTCGCGAGCCATGTCCTTGATGTGCTTCTTGGTCTTATCTTTCAGCCGCTCCCATGCTCCCGAACCAAGCAGTGACAGTCGAGGCTGACTGTCGCTGTCGGCACGTCGGTACTTGCTGATCTTGTAGAGCGAATGGATGGACACGTCGACGATGTCGTTGTGCTGATACACTAGCCGGATCATTTCCTGATAAGAGTTGCCTGCCGGAACGCGCACGAGTCCGGCAAACCTTCCGATACCGAAGTCGACGTGGACAAGAAAGTCGCCCGGCTCCATTTCCTGCAGCTCTTTCATGGTCAGAGCCATCTTTCCCTGCCGTGCCTTGTCCGACTTGAGGTTGTACCTGTGGAACCGGTCGAATATCTGATGGTCGGTGAAGAAGCAGGCTTTCAGGTCGTGGTCAGTGAATCCTTCGTGAAGGGTGCGGTTGATGGGAGTGAAAGAGAGAGTATCGGCTGCAGCCTGTCCTTCCTCGCTCTTTGCCCATTGTCCATTGTCGAGTATCTCCTGCAGACGGGCTGTCTGCTTTTTGCTGTCGGCGAGGATATAGAGTTGATAACCCTGTACACGATAGTCGCTGAGTGTTTGTGCCAGCAAGTCGAATTTTTTGTGGAAGAGTGGCTGCACCACTGTATGGAAGTGGATGACGGAGTATCCGGTCGGCTTGCCTGTTTCGACAGTTTCGGGTATGTGGCCTGCTCCGAACTCAATGCGGCGGAAAGACTGTGCGTCGTCGACGAACTGGTTTTCGGTCATCAGTTGCAGTTCGCGCCTCAGTCGGCTGCGCAGTTCTTGCTGCTCCATTTCGGTCTTGCCTTCCATCTGTTCGGTGTATGCCTGCCTGGAGAATCCCTCTCTGTAGATGCGCTCTATAGCATTGCGGACATACAGGAAATTCTTGGTAGCAAGCACAGTGTCGTCGGGTAGAAGGTGAAGGAAAGGAATCTTCTCGTCCGACATCGTTGCCAGTTCGGGCATAATCTCCACCTTGGTGCGCTTCTTGTGCGACAGCTGTGTTTCCACTTCGAAAGTCCGTATGGTGTCAATTTCGTCGCCGAAGAAGTCGATGCGGAAAGGCAGTTCGCTCGAAAAGGAATAGACATCAAGTATGCTGCCACGCACGGCAAACTGTCCCGGTTCGTATACGTAGTCAACCTGTCGGAATCCGAATGCGAGGAGCGTCTTCTCTGTGTCGATAATATCTACGTGCTGACCTGTACACAGGGAGAGCGTGCGTTCGTCGAGGCGTTTCTTGGCAACGACAAGTTCCGCGAGGGCTTCCGGATAGCTGACAACGAACAGCGGTCGTTGCAGCCCGTCCCCATGGGCGGTGGACAGACGTACGAGCACCTCGGTGCGGAGAATCTCGTTTCCCGCATCGCGTTGGGCATACTTTACTGCGCGCCGGTAGGAAGAGGGGAAAAAGAGCACCTCGGCTGTTGCGTCTCCGTCGTCATCCGAATCAACAACTGTTTTCAGGTCATTGTAGAAGTAGCCGGCATCGTCGGCATCGTTGAGCACGAACAGGATAGTCCTGCTCCATTGTTGGACAATGGATGCGAAGAACACCGGAGCAGACGAAGCCACGAGTCCTTGCAGGAAGACTGTCCTGACCGACGGGTCTTCGAGCATTTTCAGCAACGCTCCTGCTTGTGGCAGGGCAGCGTAAACCTTTTGTATTTCCTGTATGTTCATCGTAAGGTTTGCAACGGGGGGCATAGTCGCAGCTTCATCAACAACAGAAAGTCTTTTCCATCTTCATTCGCGGCTCTGCAGCTGCAAAGGTACGACTTTCAGGCGATACGCAAAGAGGAAGAAAGGCGTAAAAAAACAGACTGCTAAACGGTGATTTCTATCAGATTACCCTCAAAGCCCACGATACAGCTCTCGTAATAACCATCGCCGGTAGTTCGCGGCCCATCACACACTTCAAATCCGTCGGCCGTCAGTCGAGCCGTCAGTATGTCAACCTGCTCTTTGCTTCCCACATTGAAAGAAAGATGAATAAAACCCGTCCTATTCCTCTCTTTTTCGGGGTCTTCCATTTGCGGTCTGTTCATCAGTTCCAATCGCGTACTACCGTCGAATAACAAGAAGAAAGAGCGGAACCCTGTCTGTACATTACAGTAACCGGCATCGGACTTCGCTCCGAAATACCGCACGAAGAAATCTCTTGCGCCTTCGAGATCGCATACATACATAGCGATATGGTCTATTTTCATAAGTGATATATTTTGTTTGATGATTTCTGATTTGTGGGATTGAATTACATGTGTGCGCCTCTTTTCATTTGCCTTGGCATTTCGGCTAACCGTGCATGTAACATACATTTTATTTTCATGTTTTCGCCAGCCACACAAGCCTCCCGCCGGCTGTCGCAGTACTTGTTCTGTAAGGTTAACGACCGATGGAGGTCCATTCCAGCTTGCGGTGCTCACACGGCTCGTCAACACGTCTACTCGCAGGGCACTCTCTTCAGTCGACCACGTCGAGAAATTGAACAAATCTGACCTCTTCTCCCCAATCATTGACGCTTTTCCTTAGAACAAGAGGCGGCGGGAAATGCGCCCTGGAGGCAGACAGAAGACAAGATAGTGATGCCCCGACAAGGTGATGACGGCGTATTTGCCGTCGGGAATATCGTAGGTATTGCCCACATAGGCCGTCAGTCGTCGGACGAACGGGAGGGTGTCGGGAGGCTCCGGGCGCAGGGGAAGAACGAGCGGATGGTGCTTCTGATGACGGGGAATCTCCACGACGGCTATCTCTGCAAGATTGTTTCTGACCGGTCGGACAAGCCGTCGGGAATGATTCTTCATCAGTCGGGCCAGTTCTTCGGGCAGAAAACAGAGTTGGGGCTTGCCATACAGAGCCTCGGCACAGCGTACATACTCATTGCCGGGATCGAATCCCTGTGCCTGCTCGTTGATTCCAAAACGGACAGGCTCGCGCACGTAATTCGTGAAGATGTATGACAGCAGGGGATTACGGAGCTTGTGTATCTGCCGGACACTGATAACCGTACTGCCGGGCTGATGTAGCTGCCGTTCGATGAAGACATAGTTGCGGTAGTTCCTGACGGAAAGGACAACCGCTGGCACATAGACGGCCAGCATGATAAGGGTCGGCAGTATCAGCGGAAGACGGTGGCAACCTATGTTTCTATCGGTTATCAGACTGACAAGCAGCAGAGCCGACAGCCATTCGGGAAAGAACAGGGCACGGGTCTCGGTACTTCCGCTTGCCAGGGTGAGCAGCAAGGCTGTCAGAAAAGTGATGTAGAGATACCTGTGCCGTGCGATATGGGCTTTCAGTGCTGTCTTTCTTTTCCATCTGAGTCCTAGCATGAGCAGGCTGAAAAGATAGACGGTGCGGAATTGAATCAGTACGGAAGCGAGCTTGAGAAGGCGCATATGGACCATTCCCGGCAGGTTCTCGACCGTCAGTCCGGCTCTGTCGATGGCCAAAGGGGGATAGACGCAGAGGACAGTACTCACTATGAGCAGCAGGATGTAGATCGCCTGCGGACTGTGCGCGGCCGTTCGACGATGGTCGTAAAGCCATACAAGCGAGGCGAAAGAAAGGGGGAGGGCAATGCCTTCGTGCGAACTGCCTGCCAAAAGAGCAAGGTATGCTGTGAGGGCAGAGAACTTTTCCGCCTTGAAGCGCAACAAGAATGCCAGCACGACAACCGATACCCACAGGTAGTTGAAACCTGCTACAAACCATAGGAATTCGTTGCTGAAACAAGGAATGAGGATAAACACGGCGAAGAGAAAGCAGACGGAAGCATACCGTCTGTCCTGTTGCTGGTCTGTGATGAGGCTTGCTGCCAAGCGGATGAAGAGAAAGAAAAAAGTGGCCTGGCAGAGGTTGTAGACGTCTTTTCCCAGGAATCCCGCAAAGAGCTGAACCAACGTATGCACCCATATCCGCCCGTTGACGACGTGGTAATGTGCCCATTGCGACTGAACAAGGTCTGAGAAACTGTGAAGGGGCAGCTTGGGTGCCTGTTCGCTGTATTGCCAAACACACTTGTAGAGAATATCGTCTGAGAGCGTATAGGGCGTGAGAACATTCAGGATATAGAACAGTACGGCTGCCATAAAACTGTATGCTACAGGCGACCGGCGGGTGTGATGAAAGTTATCCATTGCCGTTGCATTCGTTTACTCCCTCGGCCTCGTCGATGATATAGACGGGGCGGTGCTTCGTTTCGTAGAAGATGCGTCCTAGATACTCCCCGATGATTCCCAACGAGAAAAGCTGCATGCCACCAAGAAACAGCATCAGTATAATAATGGTGGGGAATCCCTGTACCGGCTCGCCCACAAGGAGTGTCTTCGCCAGCACATAACACATATAGAGAATGGCTGCCAGCGCACAGACAAAGCCACATACGGTGGAGATACGGAGTGGCGTGGTGGTAAAGGAAATCAGTCCTTCGATGGCTAGATTGACCAAAGAGAGGAATGCCCAGGATGATTTCCCTGCAATGCGACTGTGCTGCTCAAAGAGTATCTCCTTTTTCCGGAAGCCTATCCAGCAATACATTCCTTTCGTGTATCGCTGGGTTTCGCGGATGGTCTTCAAGGCATTGACACACTTCCGGTCGAGCAACCGGAAGTCGCCCACATTCTGCAAAACGTCGAAACGGGTGGAATTGTCTAGCATCCGGTAATAAAGGAGGGTGAGCCTGCGGCGCAGGAAACTCTCCTGTCCCCTGTCCATGCGTCGAGCGTAAACATCCTGGTAACCTTCTTCCCAATACTTCAACATGTCGGGGATGAGTGAGGGAGGGTGCTGAAGGTCGGCATCGATGATGACGACACAATCGCCCGAAGCATAGTCGAAACCTGCCAGCATGGCTCGCTCTTTTCCGAAGTTGCGTGAAAGACTGATGAACGCTATCCTGGAATCGCGTTGCCGAAGTGTCCGCAATACCTCCGACGTATGATCGCTGCTGCCATCATTGATGAAGAGGATTTCCCATTGGTATCGGTCTTCGATCTCCATCATCAGCAACAACTGTTCGTAAAGAAGTGGCAGTGAGGCTTCTTCGTTGAAGCAAGGCACGAGAAGGGTTATTTTTTTCATACGCTGTCAGTTGATGACTGCTACTTTGCAGACCGTTCCGTTATCTCCGTTCTCATCGGCAGTAGCTATCATATAGACTCCCGATGCGACCCGTCTGCCACTTAGGTCATTGCCGTCCCACACGAAACTTCCCCCATTGCTTCTCCCTTTGGCAACGAGTACGCCATTCGTCGTGAGAATCTTCACGTCGGCATTTCGGGTCAGCCCAACTATCGTTATAGGTCCGCTGTAGCCTGGCTTGACGGGATTGGGGTAAGCATAGGTTACGTCCTTGTTCATCTTCTCTGCCGGTCGGGTGGCATCGCTCATATAGGAACACAGCCCTTTGTCGGTTCCAAAGAACACTTCGCCCGTGGCGTCGTTGATAGCAACTGACAGGATACTGTTGGAAAGCAGATTGCTGTTGCTGCTGAGGAAGTGTCGCACCTGTGTCATATTGTCGGCACCAATCAGGTAAACGCCATTGCTGCTTGTCCCGAACCATTTGCGTCCGCCGCCGTCGATGGCCATGCAGGTGATACTTATGCCCGAGAGAAGATAGTCGGCAAGGTGGGTTCCGTCGTTACGGGGAATCTTTATCTGATTGAACACGGCGTTGTCAGGGTCATCCATCTGCGAACGTTCTAAGAGCAGAGGTCCCGTTGTCGTGCCTACCCAAATGTTTCCATCGGCCTCCTCTGCCATGCAAATCGGGGAAAGTTCCAAATGGATACCGTCTTCATTGACGTAACGTTTGTAGGAGGTGAGCTTGTCGGTAGACGGCCGGTAGCAGAATAGTTCCGGAACCACCCAGTGATTATTGCAGAACCAAAGATTCCTGCGGCTGTCCTGCATCACGCTTGTCAGAACCGAAAGCCCCACTCCGTTGTTCATCAGTTCCGACTTTCGGAACGATTCCATCTTGCCGTCTCCGGACAGACGAAGCAGATTCTCCCGGTTGGTCTGACTGTTGAGAATCCAAAGGTTGCCTTCGCTGTCGAAACCCAGTCCGTTGATGACAACATAGTCGAAACCCAGCTCCTTCCCCCTGTCCATTGCGCTTTGCAGCAGACTGTTGTCCTTGGTGTAATGCTTCTTCAGCCGGCCGTTCTTAAATTCATACAGTCCGGTCTTTCCGCCTACAAAGACATGGTCGGCATCCTTGGGGTCGACTGCCAGCACATTGTTGTCGCTATAAGGATGCCCCGTCAGGGTTGAAAGGTCATCCTGATAAATCTCCCATTCCCGGTTCTTACAGTTCAAGACCTGCACCATCCCGGGGTTTTTCATCTCTACGCTGCCCGACTTGAAGGTACCGCCCACCGTATAGAGACGATCATTTTGGAAGAGCATATAAGCGAAGTTGTTGTACTTAGGCCCGCCCGGTGCGAGTGTCTTGGCCTGTGCCAGCAAGGCTGCGTCGGGGGTCTTGGGGCGCGCGACATAATTGCCCGTCCGGTGCCAGTTGCTTTTGTCGAGGAGATTCTCGGTCAGCAGTGCACGATAAATTCCCTTGCTCTCACTGGCAGCATAGATGTAATCGCCCTCGATGTAGCTGTAACTGACACTGAAGGCAAGGTTGTAGCTGTCGCTGATTTCGGCCTTGGCAACGTTCAGCTTGACCAGCCCGAAGCCTGTCGAAAGATAGCAGAAGCTGCCATTCATATCGATTCCGTTGATGGTCTTGTCTGCCGAGAGCATCTTCGAATAATAGTCGGACACGTTGACGGTATTCCCCTTGCTGTCCAGCAGGTCGATATTCCCGTTGGAATAGACAATGACCAGCCGTCGGGCCGTTTGATTCCAGCCGATGAAACGAATGTCCGTGTCGTTAAGTCCGTTGACTTTATCGTAGGTCTGGATACTTCTGTCGGTCGGATTGTAGGAATACAGGTCGTTGGAGGCAAGTACATAGAGATGGCCGCCACCTTGCTCCACCCACTGTACATCGCTGTAGGCCATGTAGTTCTTCCACGTTCCTATGCCGGCAGCCGTCATTTGGCATACTGCCAGCAGACTTATCAGTACTGAGATAATTCGTCTTGTTGTCATGTCGTTTATTTTAGAGGAGGTAACTCCTTATTTCATTTATTCTTGCCGGCTATGCAAGCCTCATCTTCTGTCGCTCATTCCTGCTTCCACCCGGGTCTCAAGTTTATCTCGCCTGACCCCATTCGCCGGGTTCGTGTCGGGAGGTTTCGCCCCTATGAATGTTCCCCCGTTGGGCATCCGTCCGGTCCTATTGGTAAAACCGTCTCATCCAAGGGTGTTAAACACTCATCTGCAAGGGTGTTAAACACCTTCATCCAAGGGTGTTAAACACTCATCCGCAAGGGTGTTAAACACCTTCGATGGAGGGTATTCTGACGGCTTCCCGGCTATATGGACTTTCATGGGCGGGGTTTTATCAAAATTCCCGTATAGACTGTGCCGAAGCCTTCCTTAAGGATGCGGGCAGAGAAGAAGTCGGCACAGCGGTCGTAAGTACAGATGCCCGACTGATGGATGCGGGAGGCAGGTACGCCCAGTTCTTCCAACTGAAGCTGGTTGCAAAGCGGCAAGTCAATGTGCCACTTCTCGTGCATGCGTGCGATACGGTTCATGGGGAAACCCGCTTCTGAGAAAGCATCGCAGACTTCCTGTCCTACCTCGAAGTTCTTCTCAGAGATAGCCGGGCCGATAACCACCCGCAGGTCATGGGCTTTTGTACCGTAAAGCTCTGCCATTCGGCGCACGGTATGCTGTGCTATCCGTTTCACCGTTCCCCGCCATCCGGCATGGGCAGCCCCGGCGGCATGATGAATGGGATCGTAGAAGAGAATGGGGACGCAGTCGGCTGTGTGTACGCCGATGCAGACGTTGCAACAATGGGTAACTACGGCATCCTTGCCTTCCGTCTGTTCGGCTTGCACGGTGGATGATTGGAGGAAGAAGTTGTCGGTAACGTTCAGGCACTGCGTCCCGTGTGTCTGGTGCAAGCGGACGATTCTGCCCGCCTCAACGCCAATCTCGGCTGCGACAGCCAGTAGATTGTCGGCGACAGCAGTGGCTTCGTCGCCACGGTAAGGGTTGATGTTCAGTGTGGCAAGTTTTCCCTTGCTCGCTCCGCCATGGCGGGTGGTACTGAAGGCGACAACCTCGTCGGCTATCTGATAGTAATGCAGGACGGGCTTAGTCATCTGTGTATTCAAAGTCGTCAAGGTCGTCGACCTCGTCCAGTTCGTCGACTCCGACCTCCTCAACGTCGTCAGTGTCGGCATCTTCTGCCTGTAGTTCTTCCGTCAGTCGGTTTATGTCCTTGTCGCGATGCACGAGCGTGTCTTCGGCGGTAATCTCCTGTAGCTTGTTGCTCTCGGAGTTCAGCTCTTTCCAAAGCGTGTCCTTCAGGTTGTCAATTCCCTGCCCCGTTACGGCGGAGATGAAGACTACGGGCAGGTCGGTGGGTAGTGTCTCCTGCAGCATTTCTATCAATTCGTCGTCGAGAAGGTCGCTCTTGGTTACTGCCAGCACCCGATGCTTGTCCAACATCTCAGGATTGAACTGGCGCAATTCGTTCAACAGCACTTCATACTCGTGCTTGATGTCGTCAGTGTCGCCCGGCACCATGAACAGCAGGAGAGAGTTGCGCTCAATGTGGCGAAGGAAGCGGAGGCCGAGTCCCTTGCCTTCGCTGGCACCCTCGATGATTCCGGGGATGTCGGCCATTACGAAGCTCTGGCTGTCGCGATAGCTGACGATTCCCAACGAGGGCTCCATTGTCGTAAACGGATAGTTGGCTATCTTGGGCTTGGCACTGGAGAGAGATGAGAGCAGTGTCGACTTGCCTGCATTCGGGAAACCTACAAGCCCGACATCGGCCAGGAGCTTCAACTCTAAGATAACCGTCATTTCCTGCATCGGCTCGCCGGGCTGTGCATAGCGTGGAGCCTGATTGGTAGAGGTGCGGAACTGGAAGTTGCCCAAGCCGCCACGCCCACCTTTCAGCAGCAGAACCACCTGTCCGTCGTGCATGACATCGCAGACATACTTACCCGTCTCGGCATCGTAGACTACCGTCCCGCAGGGCACGTCAATATATACGTCCTTCCCATCCGTTCCGTGGCACTTGTCGCGCCCGCCGTTTCCACCGTGCTCAGCATAGACATGACGTTGGTATTTCAAGTGGAGCAGCGTCCAATAGTTATGGTTTCCCCGTAGGTATACGCTTCCTCCCTTTCCGCCGTCGCCTCCGTCAGGTCCGCCATTAGGGTTGTATTTGACGTGGCGGAGGTGCATGGAACCTTTACCGCCCTTTCCCGAGCGGCAGCATATCTTTACATAGTCTACGAAATTGGAATCCATTATGGTTCTTTGAAGTTTGGCCTTTGAAGAATGTTCAAAGGCTAAAGGCTCTCTATCACACTCTCAATGCGGGCAAAGATTTCGTCAATGGTACCGAGACCTTCCACGTGGTGATGGATGCCCTCGCTCTTATACCAGTCGACCAGTGGCGAGGTTTGGGTGTGGTAAACATTCAGACGCTTCTTGATGGTCTCCTCGTTGTCGTCGGACCGGCCGCTCTGCTGACCACGGAGAATCAGCCGCCTCATCAGTTCGTCTTCAGGAACAAACAACTCAATCATGGCAGCCACGTTGTGTCCACGCTCCGCCAACATTTTCTTCAGAGCCGCTGCCTGTGGAATCGTGCGTGGGAAACCATCGAATATAACTCCTTTGTGTTCCCTGCCAAAGCTATCGTAGACACTGGCAAGAATGTCAATCATCAATTCGTCGGGTATCAGCTGACCATTGTCTATATATCCTTTAGCCATCTTGCCAAGTTCAGTTCCGTTCTTGATTTCGTTGCGGAGCACATCTCCCGTGGAGATATGCCCAAGACCAAACTTCTCAATCATCTTGTCGCTTTGGGTGCCCTTACCAGCACCCGGCGCACCAAATATTACAATATTCTTCATTATTACTTCACTAAAGTGTAAATATCTCTCAAATTCCTGCCCTGTTGGTCGTAGTCGAGTCCGTAGCCGACAATAAAGTCGTTCGGTATCTCCATGGCCGTATACTCTATGTTCAATGGGACAGAAAGCTTGCCTGGTTTCAGTAGCAGCGTACAGATATGCAGACCGGCTGGCTCACGCGTATTGAGCGTTTCAAGCATGCGTTCCATAGTCGCGCCCGTGTCAACGATGTCCTCAACAATCACTACTTCCCTGTCACGAATGTCCTCGTTCAGACCGATAACCTCCTTGATGGCACCCGTAGAGGTGGTACCTTGATAGGATGCCAGCTTTACAAACGAAATTTCGCAAGGGATGGTAATGTTTTTCATCAGATCGGCTGCATACATGAATGAGCCGTTCAGTACAGCAAGGAAGAGCGGATTCTTCCCCTCAAAGTCTTTGTTGATACGGTTTGCCACGTGCTTTACTCTCTCCAAAATCTCGGCTTCGGGGATGGAAGTCTCGAACGTCTTGTCCTTGATGGTTACTCGACTCATAGTTCTGAAATCTATTGTTTTGGGGCAAAATTACGAATTTTCCACAGAACGAATCTATACGGTTAGCATTTATTTTGTAAATTTGCGACTGTTATGAAGATATTTACGAGCACACAACTACATGAGCTTGACCGATATACGATAGAGCATGAGCCTATCAAGTCGATTGACCTGATGGAGCGGGCAGCCAAGGCCATCACCCACGCCATTGCTGAAGAATGGGACAACACGACTCCGGTCGTTGTCTTCGCAGGTCCGGGCAACAACGGCGGAGACGCTCTGGCCGTGGCAAGGCTGCTCGAGCAGGAGGGCTACAAAGTAAAGGTCTATCTCTTCAACATTTCCAATCGCCTTTCGGACGACTGCATTACGAATCGGAGGCGGCTGACAGACAGACACGGGAAAGACTTCACGGAAGTTACGTCGAAGTTCGACCCGCCCGAACTTACTGCTGACATGCTGGTCGTGGATGGACTCTTCGGGTCGGGACTCAACAAGCCGCTGACCGGTGGTTTCGCCGCACTGGTGAAATATATCAACCAAAGGCCGGCACAGGTAGTGAGCATCGACCTTCCCTCGGGACTGATGGCGGAAGACAACACCTACAATGTCCGGGCAAACATTATCCGAGCCGACTTGACGCTGACACTCCACCAGAAGAAGCTCGCTTTCCTCTTCGGCGACACGCAGCAGTTCGTCGGGCGATTGAAGATACTCGACATCCGCCTCAGTCAGGAGTTCGTCAGGAGTGCGGAAGCCCAGTATTCCGTATTGGAAGAGGAAGACATACGCAGCCGACTGCTCTCACGCGACGACTTCGCACACAAGGGCAGCATGGGGAAGGCACTCATCGTGGCAGGCAGCTATGGTATGTCGGGAGCAGCGATACTCACTGCCCGTGCCTGTCTGAAGTCAGGGGCAGGGAAAGTTACAGTCCATACGCCGAAGCGCAACTACGATATCATGCAGATCAGCGTGCCAGAGGCGGTACTGCAAATGGATCGCGAAGAGACCCATTTCTCCGAGGGCACCGACACCGACGGGTATGACGCATTGGGCATCGGTCCCGGGCTGGGTAGCTCAGAGGCCACTGCCATTGCCCTCATCTCACAGATACGAAGGACGCAGTGTCCTGTCGTTGCCGATGCCGACGCGCTCAACCTCCTTGCCAGCCATCGGGCATGGATGCAGCAGCTGCCCCGCGACATCATAATGACCCCGCACGCCATGGAACTGGAGCGGCTTGTCGGCGCACCCGCCACCGGCGATTTCGAGCGACTCCATCAGGCGCAGGAACTGGCACAGAGTCTCCAGGCGTATATCCTGCTGAAAGGGCACAACAGCGCGCTCTGTCTACCCAACGGGCATGTCGTTTTCAACTCGACCGGCAACAGCGGTATGGCAACAGCAGGGAGCGGCGACGTGCTGACGGGGATTATTACCTCGCTGCTTGCCCGAGGGTACAACCAGGCTAACGCCTGCATGGTCGGTATGTATCTCCACGGCCTTGCCGGCGACTTGGCTGCCCGTGAATTGGGCAAGGAAAGTCTCACGGCAAGCGACATCATACAGTATTTGCCCGCCGCCTTTCTGCAGCTGACCGACTGACCCTCTCCGTTCTTTTCTCATCCCTTCTTCTCCCCTCGCTGTTTTCCGGCGAGGGGCTTTTTAGCAGCTACGTTCTGCAGGGAAGGACGTGAGCTATGATACATGAGAGTATTTTATCCTTACATACGCAACCCAATGTTATCTCCCGCATAGAATCTAATAAGCGCATAGACGGAAGACGCGATGAAGAACGGGCATCCCCGCTCCGGATACGCCCGCCAAACTGCCTGCCAACACCCTGCCGACCGCCGTCCGGTGCCGACCTCACCAGAAAAAGGGTATAGGGTTTCTGTAAAAACCCTCGTGGGTTTTTGACAAAAGGGTATAGGGTTTTCGGCAAAACCCTCGTGGGTTTTTGACAAAAGGGTATAGGGTTTTCGCTGAAAGGGTATAGGGTTTCTGGTAAAACCCTCGTGGGTTTCTTCCGAAAGGGTATAGGGTTTTCGGCAGTAGGCACGGGAGTCTCTGGCTTTAGGAGCGGGCTTCAGATACCCGAGACATAGGAGAGGCCGCATACAGAGCCGAGAAAAGCCAACGGCCATTGCGTGCAGTGAATGCGTGCAATGGCCGTTAGCCTGTTGTTGCCGACTCTGTGTCGGAGGAGTTCGTCTTATTTGTGTCGGTTGGCGCGCTGTCGGCGGTACTTTGCTTTCTGCCGGGCACTGCCCGACCCGTGTGCTCCCGTGATGTACTTTTTCTTCTTGGCCTTGGTCTTCACCTTGCCGTCATCAGACTTGGCCTTCGAAGCTCCGCGGAAAACCATTCCGCTCTCAATGATGTCGTCTATCTCGTTCATGCCGTCGGGGATTGTCTTAATGGTGGAACAGGCGGATATGGGTGAATGCCATAGCGATGCCGTATTTGTCGCAGGTGTCGATGACATGGTTGTCGTGGATGCTGCCGCCGGCCTGCGCGATATATTCCACACCGCTCTTGTGGGCGCGCTCAATGTTGTCGCCAAAAGGGAAGAAAGCGTCCGACCCGAGGGCGACACCGGTATTGCGGGTTATCCACGCCCTGCGTTCTTCGAGGGTGAGCGGTTCGGGACGCTCGGTGAAGAACTGCTGCCATGTGCCTTCCTGCAACACGTCGTCGTATTCGTCGGACAGGTACACGTTGATGGCGTTGTCGCGGTCGGCACGGCGGATGTCGGCCTTGAACGGGAGGTTCATCACCTTCGGACACTGGCGCAGCCACCATTCGTCGGCCTTGCTGCCGGCCAGACGCGTGCAGTGGATGCGGCTCTGCTGTCCGGCTCCGATGCCGATGGCCTGGCCGTCCTTGGCATAGCAGACCGAGTTGCTTTGGGTATATTTCAGCGTGATGAGCGCAATGATGAGGTCGCGCTTAGCCGCGTCGGTAAAATTCTTGTTCTTTGTCGGAATGTCCTTGAAGAGGCCGGGATCATCGAGCCTCACCTCGTTGCGCCCCTGTTCGAAAGTGATGCCGAACACCTGCTTGTGCTCAATAGGAGCCGGTACGTAGTTCGGGTCAATCCGGATGACATTGTACTTGCCCTTGCGCTTTGCCTTGAGAATCTCCAGAGCCTCGGGCGTGAAGTCGGGTGCTATCACGCCGTCGCTCACCTCGCGCTTGATGAGCAGTGCCGTTTCTCGGTCGCAGGTGTCGCTGAGCGCACAGAAATCGCCGTACGAACACATCCGGTCGGCACCGCGGGCACGGGCATAGGCTGCGGCGAGCGGAGTGAGTCCGAAGCCGGCATCATCGACAAAGTAAATTCGCTTCAGCGTGTCGTCAAGTGGCAGGCCGACGGCCGCACCTGCCGGGCTGACGTGTTTGAACGATGCCGCAGCAGGCAGTCCCGTTGCCGCCTTAAGCTCCCTGACGAGCTGCCAGCTGTTGAGCGCATCAAGGAAGTTGATATAGCCGGGGCGGCCACTGAGCACTTCGATGGGTAGTTCGCCTTCCTGCATGTAAATGCGCGAGGGCTTTTGGTTCGGATTGCATCCGTACTTGAGGGCTAATTCTTTCATATCGCTTGTGTGATTATGCGTGCAAAGATAATCAAAAATGGTCAGACGGTTCAGAAAGGGTCTGCTTTTGTGGTAAGCCGGCTCCCCTACTCGAAATAGAACGTCAGGGCAATCATCTTAGCGCGAGCCTCGCTGACAGAATTGACATACATCGGCATACGCTTGTCCAGTGAGTCGGATTTACGCTTCAAGTTCAGACAGTCGGTAAGTCCGAACATAAACTTCAACTCGGGACGCAACTTGAAATAAGGCAGATAGAAGTCGCAGCCCAGTCCCAGCTCCAGGAAAACATCCGTCCGCTTGAGCCGGACATAATCGTCGTCCTTACCCGAAAGGTTGACCATCGGGTTGATGCCCAACAGAAGATAAGGGCGGTGGTTGTTGAACCGTGGAGCGGCGGCGATAAGCTCAAGACCGCAGGAAATGTAGACCGTTTTCAGCTCCTGCATCACCTCTGTAGGCTCTCCGCCGGGTTTTCGCTCAGAAAGATTGCGGAACGTGATGTGATGGGCACCGAAATACATACTCGGGGCTACACGGAACTGAAAAGTCTGACTAAGGCGCAACTCACCCAGTACACCCACCGTAAAGCCAGCATCCCACCGATCCTGGTCGGCCGACACAATTTTCTCCGTCGTCCCATTCCCGTCGCCGATATCTATCATCTGCGAGCCTCGGTTGACCAGTTCCAAGTCCTGAAGGTGCGTACCTACCAAGACACCGAAATGGAAAGACCGCAGGTCGGTATAAGGTCGGTTCTGCACCGTTCGTTCCTGTGCACCACCCGACAGAAGAACCGCCGAGAAAACCATCAAGAGTGTCATTCGCTTTATCATATACCTATAACGCAACAGCCAGTGTCTTATTGTATGCCCGTCTTACCGTCCCACCGATACCTAATAATATGGAGATTGTTTTGATAGCATCTAAATATTGAAAAAGTTGCTCACCACTATTAGGTATCCCGAATATTATCCCTACCTTTGCACCGTACAAAAGACGAGGACTCTCCTCCCGGAAGTACGCGAACATTTATCAAACAAATTAATATCAAAAACATTATGGCTTACGTTATTAGCAACGACTGCATCGCTTGCGGCACCTGTATCGACGAGTGTCCGGTAGGAGCCATCTCCGAGGGCGATATCTATTCAATCGACGCTGATGCCTGCACCGAATGCGGCACATGCGCTTCTGTTTGTCCGAACGAGGCAATCAGCCTTCCATAGGGTCGGACATTCTGTTACTGATCAACAAGAGGGTGTGTCAAAATAGACATATCCTCTTTTTCATGCTTCTTTATAGGATTCCATAATTATTGGTGCGTTTAGGATTTTTTTGAGCCGAAACGATGGCGTAATCATTTGGAATTACTACCTTTGCAACCTAATCTATAAAATCGAAGATAATGTCTTGTACAAAGAAAATGAAGACCGCGCTCATCTCGGTGTTCCACAAAGATGGCCTCGACGACCTGTTGAAGAAGCTGGCTGCCGAGGACGTTAGGTTCTTAAGTACGGGGGGGACTCACTCTTTTATTGAATCGTTGGGATATGAATGTCGGAAAGTTGAGGACATAACAACTTATCCTTCCATCCTGGGAGGGCGTGTGAAGACGCTGCATCCGAAGATTTTCGGCGGCATATTGGCTCGCCGCGACAACGAAAGCGACCAGGAACAGATGCGGGAGTACGACATTTTGCCCATCGACCTGGTGATAGTCGACCTCTATCCCTTTGAGCAGACCGTGGCAAGCGGGGCTGACGACGATAGCGTTATTGAGAAGATAGACATCGGTGGCATCTCGCTGATACGTGCCGGAGCCAAGAACTTCAGGGATGTGGTCATCGTTCCGAGCAAGGCAGAGTATCCTGTGCTGCTCCAACTGCTGAATACGAAAGGCGCACAGAGCGACTTTGAAGACCGGAAGATGTTTGCTGAACGCGCTTTCGGGGTCAGCAGTCACTACGATACAGCCATCCACGAATGGTTTGCAAGGTAGGAACGGGCTGACATCTCCTCCCGATGAAAGAGCGGTAACAACCGATTAAAGGTATAGTCAATATGTCGGTGAGGCACCAAGCTGTCTCCGACATTTATTATCAAAATATTAAGAATGGGATTTTTTTCATTTATCCAAGAAATAGCAATGGATCTTGGAACAGCCAACACAATTATTATCAGTGGCGATAAGATTGTTGTTGACGAGCCGTCGGTCGTTGCTCTCGACCGACGAACCGACAAAATGATTGCCGTAGGTGCTAATGCGAAGATGATGTACGAGAAGGAGCATCCTAATATCCGCACCATCCGTCCTCTGCACGACGGTGTTATTGCCGACTTTTCCGCTTGCGAGCAGATGATGCGTGGACTGATTAAGATGGTACACAGCGGTAACCGCCTCTTCTCTCCCTCTCTCCGGATGGTTATCGGTGTGCCCTCAGGTTCTACCGAAGTGGAACTGCGTGCTGTACGCGACTCTGCTGAGCATGCAGACGGGCGAGATGTCTATCTGATATTCGAACCGATGGCAGCTGCCCTCGGCATTGGACTTGACGTAGAAGCCCCGGAAGGTAATATGATAGTTGATATTGGCGGAGGCAGCACTGAGATAGCTGTTATCTCGTTGGGCGGTATTGTGTGCAACAACTCTATTCGTACAGCCGGCGACGACCTTACTGCTGATATTCAGGAGTATATGAGCCGACAGCACAACGTAAAGGTCAGCGAGCGAATGGCAGAGCGTATCAAGCTTCATGTGGGTTCCGCGCTGACCGACTTGGGCGAAGAGGCACCAGAAGACTACGTTGTTCATGGTCCGAACCGCATTACTGCCCTGCCGATGGAGGTACCAGTATGTTATCAGGAGATTGCCCACTGTCTTGACAAAACTGTTGCCAAGATAGAGAATGCCGTCCTTTCTGCATTGGAAAACACTCCGCCGGAGCTTTATGCCGATATTGTCAGGAACGGTATCTACCTCAGTGGAGGTGGTGCACTGCTCCGCGGTATCGACAAGCGGCTGGCCGACAAGATCAACATTCCGTTCCATATAGCTGAAGACCCCTTGCACAGTGTGGCCAAGGGCGCAGGCATTGCACTGAAGAACGTAGATCGCTTCTCGTTCTTGATGAGATAAGAAAATAAGATGACTACCGACAGACTTGGATGAGACTCCAAGTCTGTCGCGTACATTATCCTCTCCCTGCTGAATGCACAATCTAACAGAATTTCTGAGCAGACACAAGCATTGGTTCCTATTCGTTTTGTTGGAGGTTTGCAGTTTTGTCCTGCTCTTTCGGTTTAACAATTACCAAGGCAGTGTGTGGTTTACGTCTGCCAATTACATGGCGGGCAAAGCGTACGAAATGGGTGCTGAGCTGACCTCCTACCTCACTATGGGCAAGCTCAACGAGAAGCTGACGCAGCGGAATGTTCTGTTGGAGCAGCAGGTTAAGGAACTTTCGGATCAGCTCTACGACAAGACGCATGACGCACGATACCTCCGGCGGGGACAATATCGCTTTCTAGCACCTTTCAGATTGATACAGACGAAGGTCGTTTCCAACTCCTTGGATAGGTCGGACAACTTCATTACGATAAATAAAGGTTCGTGGGACGGTGTTCGCAAGGATATGGGTGTAGTCTGTGGAAACGGAGTTGTAGGTACCGTCTACTTGGTTGGCATCCATTATTCCGTAGTGATTCCGGTTCTGAACGCCAAGTCTAACATCAGCTGCTCAATACTGGGACGCGGCTATTTCGGCTACCTTCATTGGACAAGCGGCTCTACCCATATTGCCTACCTGGATGATGTGCCTCGCCATGCCCGTTTCAAGATTGGGGATCGGATTGTTACAAGCGGTTATTCTGCCATATTTCCGGCAGGTATCTTAGTAGGAAAGGTGAAGCATGTATACAACTCTGTCGATGGATTGTCGTTCCGTATAGCGGTCGAACTGTCTACTGATTTTGGCAACCTGCGCGATGTCTGTGTGATAGACGATGCATCTATCCGTGCACGCAGGCAGGTGATGGAAGCAGCACAAGACTCTATCAAACCGTTGGAGGAAGAGAGTGCAGGTAGCAGATAGCTTTCTTCCCATTGTTTAACTTGACTCGGACAATGCCATAGAGGTTGTGTCCATAAATACAGAAGGATGAACTTAGACATTTTGAAAACCTTTTCATGGTTCACAGGCTTAGTGCTGGCACAAGTGTTTGTGCTCAACCATATTCATTTGTTCGGTATGGCCACACCATTGCTGTATGTTTACTTTGTCCTTCTCTTCCGTCGTAACTATCCACAATGGGTGATGATGCTGTGGGCATTTCTCATGGGATTGGTTATCGACACATTCTCGAATACTCCCGGAGTCGCTTCCGGGTCGCTGACATTGATGGCTGCCGTGCAGCCCTTTGTCTTGCGGTCGTTTAGTCCCCGTGACAGTACTGACGATTTACAGCCTGGTATAGGTACTTTGGGTTTTGGTTCGTATTTCTCCTACGCTGCCATTATGACATCGCTGTTTAGCTTAGTCTTCTTTTCTTTGGAGATGTTCAGCTTCTTTAACCTTGTCGAGTGGGTAGAATGCGTAGTGGGCAGTTCGTTGATTACTTTAGTTCTGTTGCTTGTCATTGACTATGTGAGGGGACAGCGATGAAGATTTTCGACTTAGAAAAACGACGCTACGTGCTCAGCGGTGTTGCCGTACTGATCGTTGTGGTGTATATGATCCGGCTTTTTGCGCTCCAGATAGCCAGCGACGACTATCGGAAGAGTGCCGATTCCAATGCTTTCCTCAAGAAGATAGAGTTCCCTTCGCGTGGCATTATTACCGATAGGAAAGGGCAACTGCTCGTTTACAATCAGCCAGCGTATGATATTATGGTGGTGATGAACGAGGAGAAAGGACACCTTGATACCTTGGAATTCTGCAAGGCTCTCAATATAACGAAAGGATTCTTTGTCAAGCGCATGGCGGATATCAAGGATCGACAGAAGAATCCCAGCTATTCTCGCTTCACGCAGCAGCTCTTTATGAGTCAGCTAAGCGACAAAGAGTTCAGCGCGTTCCAGGAAAAGCTCTACCGTTTCCCCGGCTTCTATATTCAGAAGCGCAGCATCCGTCAGTATAAGCGTCCGATAGGCGGGCACGTCCTGGGCGATGTGGCAGAGGTAAATCAAAGCGATATTGAGGAAGACGAGTATTATCAAGCCGGCGACTATATCGGAAAGATGGGTGTAGAACGCAAGTATGAGAAGGAGTTGCGTGGACAGAAAGGCGTGCAGATACTTCTCCGCGATGCCCACGGCCGCATACAGGGTCGATACAAGAATGGTGAATATGATCAGAAGCCACGTCCAGGACGTGACATACAACTCGGATTGGATGCCGACTTACAGGCACTTGGCGAGCGGCTGATGGAGGGAAAGCTCGGTGCTGTCGTCGCCATTGAGCCGAAGACGGGACAGATTCTTGCCATGGTCTCGTCGCCCACGTTCAACCCTCAGGAAATGATTGGCAAGCTGCGTGGCAAGAATCAGCAGCGAATGACGCTCGACCCGGCCAAGCCTCTGCTTAACCGAGCTATCATGGGACAGTATCCGCCGGGGTCAACCTTCAAGACCGGACAGGCCATTACTTACTATACGGAAGGCATTATCAGTGATTCCACCCGTTTTCCGTGCCACCACGGCTTCAGTTTCAAGGGACTTCATGTGGGTTGTCACGCCCATTCCTCGCCCATTTCACTGGTTCCTGCTATCAGCACTTCGTGTAACAGCTACTTCTGCTGGGGCTTGTACTATATGTTATCTAACCGCCGTAAGTACAAGACACTGGACGACGCGATGGATGTCTGGCGCGACTATATGGTCTCAATGGGCTTCGGCTACAAGCTCGGCATCGACCTCCCGGGCGAGAAGCGCGGCATGATTCCCAACGCTCACTTCTACGACAATGCTTTCGGGAGGTGGAATCCGCTTTCCGTTATCTCCATCTCCATCGGTCAGGGAGAGGTGAACCTTACCCCGTTGCAGATTGCCAATCTCGGTGCAACGATTGCCAACCGCGGTTATTACATTACGCCGCATGTTGTGCGCCACATTCAGGGGATGGGAACGGACAGGAAATACCTGGAACATCACCGCACGAAGGGTAGCGTAAGAGCCTATCAAGAGGTGATAGCCGGAATGATGTCGTCGGTTCGTGGCGGTACCTGTGCCCATGCGGTACATCCTGGTTACACCCTGGCGGGCAAGACGGGAACAGCGCAGAACCGCGGAAAAGACCACTCTGTGTTCATGGGCTTTGCCCCGGTCGAGTCGCCCAAGATAGCCATTGCTGTGTATGTGGAGAACGGCGGCTTCGGTGCTGTCTACGGCGTGCCGATCGGTTCGCTGATGATAGAGCAGTATCTCAACGGGAAACTGACCGACTGGGATGCCCGCAAGGCTGCCGAGATTCAGCGGCGGCATATCTCTTATCCGTTCAGTCGTCTGCTTTCACGTGCCGATTCGCTCCGTCTCGACTCCATCAAGCGCGTCAATCAAATCAAGGATTCGCTGAAGATGGTCAGGGAAAGGAGGCTGATGATCGAGGCAGAGAGGGCCAAGGCAGAACAGGAACGGAAAGATGCCGAGGAGAAGGAGAAGAAGACCGGACCGAAGAGCGACCCGGCCATTCGTGCAGACGATGAACTCAGGGTGATGACTGAGCGGCCTGAGCGCGACAAGGATAGGGAAAGAGACCGGAAAGACGGCGAGAGGAAGAAGGAGAAGCGACCGCTCCCGAAAGCTGATAAAGATAAAACCAAGGACAAGAACAAGAAGTAAGACAACGTGAGCAACAAGTTTCAGACAGGCAGACAATCGGGCGTGCTGCGCTCGCTGGACTGGTGGACGATAGGTATCTACCTGGCATTGCTCGTCTTCGGATGGGTCAGTGTCTGCGGAGCAAGCTATACCTATGGCGACACCGATATATTTTCGCTCTCCGCCCGTTCGGGTATGCAGATCGTATGGATAGGAACGTCGGTCTGCCTGGGCTTCGTCCTGCTGATGATGGACGACCGCATTTACGACACTTTCGCCTATGTCATCTACGGGCTGTTGGTTTTGCTGCTCTTTGCTACCATCTTCAATCCTCACTCCATCAAGGGTTCGCGTTCGTGGATTGTCATGGGGCCACTGCGCTTGCAGCCGGCCGAGTTCGCCAAGTTTGCCACTGCGCTTGCCATTGCCAAGTTCATGTCGGCCTATGATTTTACTCTTCACAACTGGAAACACTTTGCCGGGGCTGCCGGAATCATTGTCTTACCGATGCTGTGTATCGTCGGTCAGCGCGAAACCGGTTCGGCACTGGTTTATCTCTCTTTCTTCCTGATGTTCTACCGTGAAGGAATGCCCGGCTCGTTCCTGTTCACTGGGGTGGCGATGGTTGCCTACTTCGTCATCGGCATCAAGTACGAGGACGCATTGCTGTGGGACACACCGACATCGGTGGGCAAGTTTGCCGTCCTGCTGTTGGTACAGATTTTCACGGCAGGCATGGTGTGGATCTACCAGCGGGATGCCGACCGGGCAGTCAAGATGCTTCTTTACACGCTCGGTTGTACGTTGGCGGCACTCTTCTTCTCGGAGTTCGTCTCCCATTTCGACATCGTTTGGCTACAGCTCATCCTCTCCGCCACCCTTATTGGCTACTTGGCCTACAACGCAATGAGCAGCCGACTGGTCAGCTATCTCTACATCGGACTGTTTGCCATAGGCTCCATTGCTTTCTTCTATTCGGCCGACTATGTGCTCAACGATGTGATGGAACCCCATCAGCGCGTACGCATCAACGTGCTCCTGGGACTCGACGAAGACCTCGCCGGCGCAGGCTACAACGTGCATCAGAGCGAGATTGCCATCGGGTCGGGCGGACTTCAGGGCAAGGGATTCCTCAACGGAACGCAGACCAAGCTCAAGTTCGTGCCCGAGCAGGACACCGACTTCATCTTCTGCACCGTCGGCGAGGAGGAAGGATTCCTCGGCTCGTCGGCCGTTCTGCTGCTCTTCCTCGCCCTGATACTGCGGCTGATGCGTATTGCCGAACGCCAGCCTTTCAAGTTTGGGCGAGTCTATGGCTACAGCGTCGCGGCCATCTTCCTCTTCCACCTGTTCATCAACGTGGGCATGGTGCTCGGCCTCACCCCCGTCATCGGCATTCCGCTGCCTTTCTTCAGCTACGGCGGCTCGTCGCTGTGGGGCTTCACGCTCCTGCTGTTCATCTTCCTCCGCATCGACGCGGGGCGCAATCTGGTAAGACAGTAGGAGCGACCCCATCCTTATTTTGTACATACATTCAACAACACAATATGATGACTCAAGAAGAATACCAACAACTGGAATACGAATTCGTGCATTGTGCCGGCAGCCACTGCGAAAAGGCAGCCCACTGTATGCGCCACCTTGCCTACGAGCAGCTCGCCGATAGCAAGCGGGATCGGTTCACCTTGGCCAACCCCGCCGTGATAACCGGCGCGCAGCCTTGTCCGCTCTACGAACCCGACCGTAAGGAACGCTTCGCGTGGGGCATCTCCCATATCTACGACAACGTGCGCGCCAGCGACCTGCGCGGTGTCCGGCTCAAAGTCATGTCGTGCTTCGGCTCTTCCACTTACTATCAAGTCAAGCGGATGTGCCGTGCTATCACCGAAGAAGAACAGCAGCTTGTCCGTCAGTCCTTCGACGAAATGGGATACGACGGCAAGGCCATCGAGTTCGACCGCTACGAAGAACAGTATCCCGCGTTGATGCGACTGATAAAATTCAAATAGATGCCCGTACTCCTGATACTTGACCTCCCTTACCGCTCCAATAATAGGTCGCTGTGGCGAGAAGTAAGACATGGCGTTTCATAAAAGTCTTTATAACGAATTATAAAGAGCTTTATAACTCGTTATAAAGAGCTTTGTGATTAATTATAAAGAGCTTTATAATTGATTATAAAAAGCTTTATAATTTTGCCGGTGCCTAAGGAATCCCATCGCACCCCCACTGTAAGCGGAAACCACAGCCAACCGTAAGGATACCCGGCTCATGCGTCCACCGCAAGCAGAATGAAGGCGCGTGTACCGCAGCATCTGCACGGCATAGATAGAAAACAACCCAACACGAAATAAAATGGAAACAAAGAAAACACCGGTATTGCTGCTGACCGGCTATCTCGGCAGCGGAAAAACAACACTCGTCAACCGGATTCTGGCCAACGAGAAAGGAATCAAGTTTGCCGTCATCGTCAACGACATAGGCGAAGTCAACATCGATGCCAACCTCATCGAAGCAGGCGGCGTGGTCGACCAGAACGACGACTCGCTCGTCGCACTCCAGAACGGCTGCATCTGCTGTACGCTCAAGATGGATCTCGTACAGCAGATAAGCGACATCGTCGGCCAGGAGAAATTCGACTACATCGTCATCGAAGCCAGCGGAATCTGCGAACCGGCACCCATCGCACAGACCATCTGCGCCTATCCGCAGATGTACCCCGACTTCGCCAAGAAAGGCAAAGCCGTCCTCGACGCTATCGTTACCGTGGTCGACGCACGCCGCATGTGCGACGAATTCGCATCGGGCAACGACCTGCTGAAGAAAAACCTCGGCGAAGACGACCTGGAGAATCTGCTCATTCAGCAGATAGAGTTCTGCAACATCATCCTGCTCAACAAGGCGGCCGATGTCAGCCGGGAAGAACTGGGAATGGTGCGCAGCATCATCCGCTCGCTGCAGCCGAAGGCAGAGATGATCGAGTGCAACTACGGCGATGTCGACCTGGACAGGATTCTCAACACCGGATCGTTCGACTTCGACAAAGTAGCCACCTCAGCCTCATGGATAACCGCCATCGAAGGCGATGCCGATACCGAAGACGAGCACGAACATGAGCACCACCACCATCACCACCACCACGGATTGGAGAACGAGGAAAGCGGCGAAGCACTCGAATACAACATCCAAACATTCGTATATTACAACCGACGCCCGTTCGACATCAACTTCTTCGACGACTTCGTGGCCCGAAGGTGGCCCGAAGGCATCATCCGCTGCAAGGGACTCTGCTATTTCGAAAACGAGAAAGACATCTGCTACGTCTTCGAGCAGGCAGGCCGGCAGGTGAGTCTCCGCAATGCCGGACAGTGGTACGCCACCATGCCGCAGTTCGAACTCAAGGAATTCCTCAAGAACAACCCACGGGTGATGAAAGACTGGGAAGAACCCTACGGCGACCGTATGCAGAAACTGGTCTTCATCGGGCAACATCTCGACAGGGAAGCCATCACGAAAGCACTGGATCAGTGCCTGAAGTAACTATTTGTCTAAAAACAAAAGAAATTTATTTGGAGTAATCAGAAGAAAGCACTACCTTTGCACCGCTTTCGATAACGACAGTAACCGCAGACTCGTTAGCTCAGCTGGTAGAGCACAACACTTTTAATGTTGGGGTCATGGGTTCGAGCCCCATACGAGTCACGAGGAGGATTTCGGCAACGAAGTCCTCCTTTCCGTTTATATGCGCCGTTTGTTTGTGGGATGGCACATTCAGAGAGATAGACTGACGGTAGGGGAACTGTAGGTTTTATGGGATTCCGTCGGTGTAATCCGGTTTTATTTATTAACTTTGTGCCCTGTGCAGACGGACTGTGCAGGGTGATTGTGGCGGATGTCGATACCCGAGAAAATGTATAATGACAGGGAACAGAATGGATTTCAACGAAGTTATAGGACAGCAGGCTGCAAAGGAACGGCTCGTGCGGATGGTGGAGGAAAACCGCGTGCCGCACGCACTTCTCTTTACAGGATCGGAAGGGACGGGCAAGATGGCTTTGGCAATGGCTTTCGCTGCCGGCCTCCTTACGCGTAGCACCGTTTCGCCCGGCAATGCGCAGGCAATGATTGCGCGGTGGGAACATCCCGATCTTCACTTCGTTTATCCTACGGTCAAACTCCCGGGAATGAGTGCCGACCATCAGCCCGTCAGCAATGAATTTGCCGCGGAATGGCACCGACTTATCGCAGAAAGTTCTTATTTTACGATGAGCCAATGGATGAAAGCTATGGGAGCTACGACGCAGCAAGCGGTCATAACCGGAGCCGAGAGCGATGAACTTTCGCGTGTGCTGTCGCTGAAATCCAGTCAGGGTGGGTACAAAGTCTGCATCATTTGGCTTCCGGAACGGATGAATCTCACATCGGCCAACAAACTGCTCAAGTTGCTTGAGGAACCGCCGCAGGAGACGGTTTTTCTGATGGTCAGTGAGGAACCGGAAAGGCTGCTCGACACTATCATCAGCCGCACACAGCGTATAGAACTGAAACCTATCGAAACGGAAGAGATGGCACAGCAGCTCGTCAGCCGGCGCGGATTGGAATCCGATACGGCACGCACTGTGGCACGGGTGGCGCATGGAAGTTGGCTGCGGGCACTGCAGACACTTGAGGCGGGCAACGAGAACCGGGAATTTCTCAGCATGTTCCAAATGCTGATGCGCCATTGCTATATGCGTAACGTCAAGGAGCTCAAGCGGTGGAGTGAAGCCGTGGCAGCCTATGGACGCGAAAAAGAACGCCGTTTGCTGGCATATTTCCGGCAGCAGATACGTGAGAATTTCATGTACAACTTTCGAAATCCCGAACTGGTCTATATGACACAGGAGGAGGAAGCTTTCGCGCGCAACTTCGCCCGCTTTATCAACGAAGCCAATGTCGCTGGGATTGATGAACTCTTCGCGCACGCCCACCGCGACATCGGACAGAATGCCAACGCCAAGATAGTGCTTTACGATATGGCACTGAAGCTCATCGTGCTTCTGCTAAGAAAATAAATACATTCACACAACAATACATATACCTCCAGAAGACGGGCAGACTGTAATGGCTGAAGCCGTTTGAAAACGGAGACACACCGACTGAATATGGATTACAAGAACAGGCAATTCAAGATATGGACAGGCTGCGACCGCGGACTGTGTCATCGCGCATGCGGACGGCAGAACTGTCAGCTGAACTCCTACGACTGGTTGGAGGATGTACCGGGCAATATCGATACGACCGACCTTGTCGAAGTACAGTTCAAGAACACTCGCAAGGCGTATTACCATAACGTCAATAATCTCTGCTTGCAGAAAGGTGACATCGTGGCTGTTGAAGCCAATCCGGGGCATGACATTGGAGTCGTTACGATGACCGGGCGGCTTGTCAAATTGCAGATAAAGAAAACGGGCACCTTAAAATCACCGGAAGACATCCGCCGGATTTACCGTCTTGCCAAGGATGTGGACATAGAGAAATACAAGGAGGCCAAGGCACGCGAGCACGCAACGATGATAGAGAGCCGGCAGATTGCCAAGCGACTCGGCTTGAAGATGAAAATCGGAGACGTAGAGTACCAGGGCGATGGCAACAGAGCTATCTTTTATTATATCGCCGACGAGCGTGTCGACTTTCGCCAACTCATCAAAGATCTGGCAGCAACATTCCATGTGCGTATCGAAATGCGGCAGATCGGTGCGCGGCAAGAAGCAGGACGAATTGGCGGAACGGGGCCTTGCGGCAGAGAACTCTGTTGTGCAACGTGGATGAAGAACTTCTCCAGCGTTTCTACCGCAGCTGCCCGCTTCCAAGATATATCGCTCAATCCGACGAAGCTGGCGGGAATGTGTGCCAAGCTGAAGTGTTGCCTGAACTATGAAGTTGATGATTACATAGAGTCAGGCAAGAAACTACCGAGCAAGGAGATTCATCTCTTCACGCAGGACAGTGAGTATCATCTCTTCAAGACAGATATCCTGAACGGACTCTGCACTTACTCTACCGACAAGAATCTTGCCTCCAATCTCGAAACGATTACTGCAGAGCGCGCAAAAGAGATTATAGAAATGAACAAGCAGGGCGAAAAACCGTTGTCGCTGTTGCACAATGGTAAACTGAAACCGGTCAAGAAGCCTGTCGACCTGCTCGAAGGTGCAGACTTGAGTCGCTTCGACAAGGCAAAGAAAAGGAAGAATAAGAACAACGGACAGCGTAAGAAAGGAAACGATAACCGACAGCGTCAGCAACATGCCAACCGCCCTACCCGCAACGACCGTGGAGCACGCCCGACCAGTCAGCAACAGCTTTCGGCACCCGACTCCCCTGCATTCGACAATAATAATGAAGCATAGCAAGTACACCTTCTTATATATAGTAGCTTCGCTGGCGATGCTTGGCTGGGGTTCGTGTACGGACAGTCGCGCCTACGACCACTATGAACCTGTAGAACTGGATGGTTGGGGGCGCAACGACACCACCCGTTATTGCGTTTCCCGACAAGGCGAGGGTAAATATGCCATGCAGCTTGGTCTGCGTGCCACGCAGGCTTATCCCTACAAAACGGTCAGCCTGATAGTTGAATGGAAAGTGATTCCTAATAAGGAGCGTTCCGCCTCAAGGGTCGCTGCCGATACGGTAGTGTGCAGAATAATCGATGACAAAGGACGGTTAAGCGGAAAGTCGGGCGTGAGTAGCAGTGAGCTTTTGCAACATGTATCTTCTTTCCGTCTCAACCGCGGTGACTCTCTCTTCGTTACGGTTCGGCATATTATGAGCCGCGATCTGCTTCCCGGTATCAGTGATGTGGGTATTCAGCTGGATCGGATAGGGTAGAATAAAAAGCAACTCCCCTGTGCCTTTATAATGGGGCAGGGGAGATTTCTTTATCTTTCAATTGTCTGTTGTCAATTGCTTATTCTCCTTGGTTACGTACCGCTGCCAATAGGCGATGATAAGCGTGGTGAGAGGTAGGGCGACTATCAGACCGATAAAACCAAGCAACGCTCCCCACACTGACAGCGACAGAAGCAGTATGGCCGGGTTTAGTCCCATAGCTTTGCCCATGATCTTAGGCGTTACAACCATATCGGTCAGTATCTGAACGATGGCAAAGACAGCCAGGGCGGATAAGAGGATGACCCAGAAATTCTGTCCTGTGTCGGCGGCTTTCAGCAATGCGAGGAATACCGTGGGAATCAGCGCAAGCGTGTGCAGGTAGGGAACAAGGTCGAGAATGCCGATCAGGATGCCCATACCGATGGCCATCGGAAAGCCGATGACAGTGAAACCTATGCAGAACATGGCGCCCATGCAGAGTGCTACCAGTCCCTGTCCGCGTATATAGTTGTTCAGCTCGCGTTCTACGTCTTGTGCCAAACCGCGCCAAAAGGGGCGTATTTTCTTCGGGAAGATCTTAATCCAGTTGCTTGTCAGGGTCTCATAGTCGAGCAGGATGAAGAACATATACAGCAGTGTGATGAAAGAGGCGATGATGGAGACGACAATGCTGGCTGTCTGCCCAATCATGGAGAACACCTTTGGCATGGCCGACTTGATGGCATTCGTAAAGTCGGGACTTTTCAGAAACTTCTCTATCTCGTGCTGATTCTCCTGAACCCATTGCTGCATCATGGCAGAGATGCTGCCGGTATGCGCCGTTTCGTGCAGATAGCGTGATGCGATGGTCATAAACTTATCGAACTGTTCAATCATCGGCGGAACAATGAAGAGAAAGATGGCTGTGAGGACAGCCGTAACGAACAGGAGGGTAACGACGATGCTCAAGGCGCGTGTCGGCACGTGCAGCCGGTGTTGTACGAACTTCACGATAGGGTAGAGGAGATAGGCCAGCAGCCATGCGATGAAGAAAGGAAGCAGTACGCCCGACAGGGCTTTTATAATGAGAAACACGGCAAGAATGCCAAAGCCGGTCAGCATCCAGCGGATGAATCTGTCGAAAGTGATAGGTTGCTGCATAGTGATGGAAGATTGTGTGATTCGTTAGTGGGCGAGCCGGCATTATTCGCTTTGCTGTTTATTCCTCTCCGCCTCCAATGCCTTTTGGAAACATTCACGGCAGAGCGGTTCGTATTCCTCGTGTTCGCCGAGCATGACTCGGTGGCTGTCGGCAACGAGCCGGTGGCTGACATAGGCGAGTGCGCCGCACTTCACGCAAATGGCATGCACCTTCGTTACCTCGTCGGCTATGGCACACAAGGCAGGAATGGGGCCGAACGGTAAACCCTGATAGTCCATGTCGAGTCCGGCTACGATGACTCTCACGCCGTTGTTGGCCAACTGATTGCAGACGCCGATAAGCCCGTCGTCCAGGAATTGTGCCTCGTCGATGCCTACCACGTCTATGTCGGAAGCCAGTAGGAGAATGTTGCCCGACGAATCTATGGGAGTGGAATGGATGGCATTCCGGTCGTGGCTGACCACTTCCTCCTCCGAATAGCGCGTATCGATGGACGATTTGAATATTTCGACCCTTTGCCGGGCGAACTTCGCGCGCTTCAGCCGCCGAATCAATTCCTCGGTCTTGCCGGAGAACATGCTCCCACAGACCACTTCTATACGTCCTCTCCGGCGTCTTTCGCCGTTCAAGTTCTCTGTTGTTGCCATAACGTTTGCAAAGGTAGGCAATTTCGGAAGAAACGCCGTTACTGTGCTTTTGAAATTTGCGATTCAGCCCATAGCTCCAAGAATATAGGATCAAGAACATCAGAAGTCCCCGCTCCGGCTCGATTTTCTTCCGTATCTAATCCGGCAAACTCGTGCATCCCATACGCAATCCCTCCGTATCCGTTTTAATTTCTCCCAGCAGATTTCAAGATTTCTGTACGTATACAATTCCAGTATCACAGCAGTGAGATTCAAATATCACAGTAGTGAGACTCGAGTATCACAGCAGTGAGACTTAAATATCACTACAGTGATACTCGAAAAACACCCGCATCCCCTCGCGACGGAATACGCGCGGAAATCCAAGAGCATCCGCACCGAAGTCCTCATTTTCCCAACAAAACCAACAAAACCTCTCAACCCCAGCAACAGCTATACAATAGAATGGCCTGAATTTGCCCCCTGCTATTGGAATCTGCCGGTGTAAAAAATCATAATTTATTTTGCCCTTCCATTGTTTTGGTTTACATTTGCAGCGGTTATGGGTATACTGTATCTCGTGCCTACGCCCGTAGGAAACAGAGAGGACATGACGTTCCGCGCCATCCGAATCCTCAAGGAAGCCGACCTCGTGTTGTGCGAGGACACACGGACATCGGGCACGTTGCTCAAGCACTTCGGCGTGAAGAATCGCCTGATGGCTCACCATAAGTTCAACGAACACGGAACAGCCCCGGCGATAGTCGACCGGATGAAAGCCGGCGAAACCGTAGCCCTCATCTCCGATGCCGGTACGCCTGGAATCAGCGACCCCGGATTCTTTTTGGCTCGAGAAGCCATTGCAGCAGGCATCACGGTACAGACGCTTCCGGGTGCGACAGCATTTGTTCCGGCACTCGTCTCCAGCGGATTCCCCTGCAACCGCTTCTGTTTCGAGGGATTCCTGCCGCAGAAGAAAGGCCGCAAGACCCATTTGGAAAGTTTGGCCGATGAACAGCGCACGATGATTTTCTACGAGTCGCCCTATCGGATTGTCAAAACCTTGGAACAGTTCTCGGCAGTCTTCGGGGCTGACAGAAAGGTGAGCTGTTGTCGGGAAATCTCGAAGATACACGAAGAAAGCATCCGAGGAACGCTGGATGAAGCGATTGCTCATTTCAAGGAAACCGAGCCGCGTGGCGAATTTGTCATCATACTTGCCGGGAAAAGCCCAAAAAAGAAATCGCAGGAAAAAGCACCGGCGGAAAAGTAGAGACAGTTTCACACCCCATTTTGATATCGAAACTCATATATAAAACCGTATAGATTATGAAGAAATTATTTGCTTTTGCAGTCTGTGGAGTCCTTGCGCTGACAGCCTGCAATCAGGACAAGAAGTCGGCAGTCAATCCGGCAGAGCTTCAAAACGATTCACTGCGTGCCATCATTGATGCCCGCGACAACGAAATCAACGACATGATGGGCACGCTGAACGAAATCCAGCAAGGCTTTGCTGCCATCAATGCAGCCGAGAAACGAGTAACTCTCGCCAAGAATGGAGAGGGTGCCGACAAGACTATGCAGATTCGGGAGGATGTACAGTTTATAGCCCAGCGGATGAAAGCAAACCGCGAACTCATTCAGAAGTTGCAGCAGCAACTCCGCGACACGGGCTTCAAAGGCGAGGAAATGAAAAAGACACTCGCACAGCTGACCTCACAGTTGACGCAGAAAGATCAGGAATTGAAACAGCTTCGTGCCGAGCTTGAAGCAAAGAACATCCATATCAAAGAGCTGGACGAAACCATCACAGGGCTGAATACAAACGTTTCGAATCTGAAAACTGATAAGGAAAACCTGACCAACGAGAAGAAAACACTCCAGACGGAAAAGGCAAACCTTCAGACGGAAAGCAACCAAAAGAGCGAAACCATCTCTTCGCAGGATCAACAACTCAATACCGGCTGGTATGCTTTCGGCACCAAGAAAGAACTGAAAGCCCAGGGCGTGTTGGCAAGTGGTAAAGTGCTGCAAGGAAACTTCAATAAGAACTACTTCACGAAGATAGATATCCGCAACACCAAAGAACTGAAACTTTACAGCAAGAAAGTCCGCCTGCTGACAGCCCACCCAAGTAGCAGCTACTCACTCTCTGCCGATGCCAATGGCCAATATGTGCTCCGCATCTCAGATCCGCAGACATTCTGGAGTACCAGCAAGTATCTAGTCGTTCAGGTGCGCTGATATCTGAGATTTACACCTTATATTATATATAGGCACTTCCAAATGGCTGGGAGTGCCTTTTCATTACTATGTTGACAAGAGGCTCTGTATGCTAAATTTAACTTAAACAATTTGTTCCTGCTACCTGTTGTATATGAAGCGAACTAACGTTAAACAGCAGGATAAGTGCGATTATTTCACTGCATATTCTCAGATTAAACATCTTCTTGATGGTTTCTCTTGAAAAAAGTTATAAAATTCTTTCGCGAAAAGTTGCTAAGTAGTGAGAATTTATATAAATTTGCAAGCAAGTGTCGAATATAATTGAAATTCTAATTTAATGTCATTGAGATTTGTATGGGAAAAAGACTAAGTATGGTGTTGGCTTCTCTATTCCTCTTTTGCGGAATAGCATTAGCACAAACCACAGTTTCCGGAACCGTTATCTCCTCTGAGGACGGTTTGTCTGTTATTGGTGCCTCTGTTATGGTCAAAGGTACCAAAGTCGGTGTAGCGACCGACCTTGACGGTCATTTCAGCTTTACTTCCCCAGTGAATAATCCAACGTTGATTATTAGCTCTATTGGAATGAAGTCTGTAACCGTAAAGGGCGGACAAAATTTGAAAATTACACTTGAGCCAGACCAAACACAGCAGCTCGGCGAAGTTGTCGTTACGGGTATGCAGAAGATGGACAAGCGACTCTTTACGGGTGCTACAACGAAAGTGGATGCTGAGAAAGCAAAATTGGACGGTGTGTCCGATATTTCTCGCTCTCTTGAAGGGCGTGCAGCAGGTGTTTCTGTGCAGAATGTCTCCGGTACTTTCGGTACGGCTCCTAAGATTCGAGTTCGTGGTGCCACTTCTATTTATGGTTCTTCTACCCCGCTTTGGGTGGTTGATGGTGTCATCATGGAAGATGTTACACAGGTTGATGCTGATGCTCTTTCGTCAGGTGATGCTGCAACACTGATATCCAGTGCCATTGCCGGATTGAATGCTGACGATATTGAAAGCTTCCAAATCCTGAAAGATGGATCTGCTACCTCTATATATGGTGCGCGCGCTATGGCTGGTGTGATTGTCGTAACCACAAAGAAAGGTAAGAGTGGTACTTCTCGTATCTCCTACACGGGTGAGTACACGATGCGTCTTCGCCCAAGCTACAAGCAGTTTAATATTATGAACTCACAGGAGCAGATGTCTGTATATAAGGAAATGTACAACAACGGCTTCTTCTCTTTTATGAACTCTTATCGGGCTTCTTCGAGTGGTGTGTTTGGAAAGATGTATCATTTGATGGATACTTACAATCCTACTACAGGGCAGTTTATGCTTGCTAATACCCAAGAGGCTATGTACAACTATCTGCGCCAAGCGGAGTATCGTAATACCAACTGGTTCGACGAGTTGTTCTCTAACTCTATTCAGATGAACCATTCTATCAGTATGAGTACTGGTACAGACAAGGCGCAGTATTATACTTCGTTCAGTGTTATGGACGATCCAGGATGGACAAAGCGTAGTAAGGTGCAACGTTATACTGCTAATATTAATGCCAACTACAATCTTAATAAAAAAGTGTCCTTGAACCTGATAGGTAATGCCAGCTATCGTAAGCAAGAAGCTCCGGGAACAACCAATCAGTCGGTCAATGCCTTGACGGGTGAAACCTCTCGTGATTTTGATATCAACCCGTTCTCTTACGCTATCAACTCTTCTCGTACATTGGATGCCAACGAGTTCTATATTCGTAATTATGCGCCATTCTCAATTAAGAATGAGTTAAAGAACAACTATATGGACTATGATGTTGTTGACTTAAAATTCCAAGGAGAGCTGAAATATCGTCCAATCCGAAAGGTAGAGTTAAGTCTCTTGGGTGACTACAAGTTCTCTACTACTACCCAGGCTCACAGAATTACAGAATATTCTAATCAGGCTTTGGCATACCGGGCTATGGACGATGCTACTATGCGTGAAGCGAACCCTTGGCTCTATCTTGACCCGGATGTGCCCAACAGCCTGAAACAAGTGGTTTTGCCACGAGGAGGTTTCTATCGTGAGACTAAGTATAAGATGAATGCTTGGGATGTTCGTGCAACAGCTTCCTATAATGATGTGTACAATGATATTCATATTCTCAACCTGTATGGTGGTATGGAAGTAAATTCTGTAGATCGCAGTCGTTCATTCTTTAATGGCATAGGTATGAATTATGGAGAGGGCATGTTGGGTAGCTATGACTATAAGTTCTTCAAACAGGCAAGTGAGGAAAACTCTATGTACTATTCTCTCAACAATGGCTATGGACGCGAAGTTTCTTTCTTCGGTACTGCTACCTATTCTTACAAGGGGCGTTACACATTCAACGGTACAGCTCGCTATGAAGGTAGTAACCGGCTCGGCAAATCTACCAGTGCACGTTGGTTGCCTACATGGAACGTTTCTGCTGCTTGGAACGTGCATGAAGAACCATGGTTCCAAAAGTTGAATCCGACTCTCTCTCACGCAACATTGAAGACTAGTTATTCTCTGACGGGTGATAAACCGGCTGTTACTAATGCTTTCACCATTATCAATAGCTACAGTCCATGGCGTCCGTTTAGTGCTGATAAGGAAACTGGTTCAGAGGTATATTCCTTTGCTAATAATGAATTGACCTACGAGAAGAAACACGAGTTCAATCTTGGATTGGATTTAGGATTTCTTGATAACCGTATCAGTGTAGAATTAGGTTACTACCTCCGTAATAACTATGACCTGATTGGCCCAAAGACAACAGTGGGCGTTGGTGGTTCCATTACTCGATATGCCAATGTGGCTTCAATGCGTTCACATGGTGAGGAACTCTCCATCTCTACCAAGAATATTGTGAAGAAAAATTTTCAATGGTCAACAGACTTTGTTTTCTCTCACACCAAGAGTGAAGTAACCGACCTTGATACACGTAACCGTGTTATCGATTTGATTTCCGG
>CAUVFB010000003.1:0-25669 GCA_963551095.1 uncultured Prevotella sp.
GGTGCTTGTAGATTATGAACGCCCCACGCAGACAGGTTGTTTGCGTGGGGCGGGTTGCGTATTGTCCGGCAGGAGGGTTATGCTCCCTCGAACTCCCGGAGGAAACGTGTGTCGTTCTCTGAGAATAGTCGCAGGTCGCTGACCCGGTACTTAAGGTTGGCGATGCGCTCTACCCCCATACCGAAAGCATAGCCTGTATAGAGGTTCGAATCAATGCCGCACGCTTCGAGGTCGTGAGGGTCGACCATGCCACAGCCGAGAATCTCCACCCATCCCGTGTGCTTGCAGAAGCCGCATCCCTCGCCGCCGCAGATGTTGCAGCTGATGTCCATCTCTGCACTGGGTTCGGTAAAGGGGAAGTAGCTCGGGCGCAGACGAATCTTCGTGTCTGCACCGAACATTTCACGGGCGAAAGTGAGGAGGACTTGCTTCAGGTCGGCGAAGCTGACGTTCCTGTCAACATAGAGTCCCTCTACCTGATGGAAGAAGCAGTGTGCACGTGCCGAGATGGCTTCGTTTCGGTAGACGCGTCCCGGACAGAGCACGCGGATGGGCGGCTCGTGGGTCGACATGTAGTGGGCTTCGTCGTTGGAGGTATGGCTTCTGAGGAGGACGTTCTTGGTTACGTCCATTGTGTTGCTGCGCTCTATGAAGAACGTGTCCTGCATGTCGCGTGCGGGATGGTCTGCAGGGAAGTTCAGCATGGTGAATACGTGTTTGTCGTCGTCGATTTCCGGTCCTTGATAGAGGGTGAATGCCATGCGGGCGAAGGTGTCGATAATTTCGTTTCTGACAAGGGTGATCGGATGGCGTGTTCCGAGACCGAGGGGATAGGCAGTGCGTGTGAGGTCGATGTCGTCGCTCTGTGTATCGTTGGTTTGAAGCTGTTCTTTCAGCTGGCTGATTTTCTCTTGTGTTCGCTGCTTGAGTTCGTTGATTTTCATGCCGACAGTCTTCTTCTGGTCGGCTTCCACGTTGCGGAACTCGCTCATCAAGGCATTGATTTCGCCTTTCTTGCTGAGGTATTTCAGGCGGAGTTGTTCGACGTCGCCGGTGCTCTTTGCCGTGAGCGTGCTCACCTCCTTGAGTAGCTCTTCTATCTTGTCTAATAACATACTGCTGGATAATTTTCGTGCAAAGGTACTATTTATAATCGTAACGGAGAAACGGGCTTAGGATAAAATCATTGTTTCGCTATCCCGTTAGAAATAAATATCGTACTTTTGCACGCGATTTGAGACGAACAAAGAGCATATGAGAAAAGCATTTTTAGCAGTCGTGTTTGCCTGTATGGCAATGGTGGGCGTTACCACCGGTTGCTCCAACAAGAAGGCGGAGCCGGCAGACAGCACGCACACGGACTCGACGGTGGTCAGCGATACTACGGACACGGTAGATTCTGCCACGGAAGTGATTGCGACCACCCCCATGCCGAAGGCTGCGGACCAGCTGTTCGACGATTTCTTCTTCAACTTCATTGCCAACAAGAAGCTGCAGCGCAGCCGGATCAAGTTTCCGCTGACCGTCACAACGGGCAACAAGCAGAGGTTGATTCAGCGCAGAGAGTGGAAGACCGACCATTTCTTCCGTCGGCAGGGTTACTACACGCTTATTTTCGACAATCAGAAGCAGATGAGGACGGCGAAGTCTACCGACATCGACAGTGTCATCGTCGAGAAGATTCATCTGCGCAAAGGACTGGTAGAGCAGTACTGCTTTGACCATCAGGAGGGCAAATGGCAGCTCGACGGAATCCGCCACCTGTCGTTCAGGGACAGCCGCAACTTGTCGTTCTACAGTTTCCTGGCAAGGTTCTTCGCCGGCAACGGGGCAGGCCATATAAAGAGTCCCCTACCCTATTCAGGTCCCGACCCCAACGGCGAGGAGACGACAACCATCAACACGACCATACCGGCCCAAGAGTGGGCGACTTTCCTGCCCGAAGTGCCGAGCGACCTGATCTACAATATCCTCTACGGCCAGCATTACACCGAGGGCAACCGGAAGATTCTCACTTTCCGCGGATTATCCAACGGTATGGAGACGCAGCTTGTATTCAAGCGCAACAGAAAGAACTGGACGCTGGTGAAAATCAATGCGTATTGATGGGAGGAGCATTGGACGAGAAAAGATGAAAGACTACAGGAACTACAGCCTGTTGAGGCACAACACATTCGGTATTGACGCACGCTGCCGCCGCTTCGTCGAATACGAATCCATAGACGAGGCGCGGCAAATAGCCCATTCGCTGACAGAGGCGGATCAACCGTTGCTGATACTCGGCGGCGGAAGCAACCTCCTGCTTACGGGCGATTATGACGGGACGGTGATTCATTCGGGCATCTCTTATATCGAGCAGCTTGACGACGAGCGCGTGCGCTGCGGCTCGGGCTACGTATGGGATGCGTTCGTCGGTTACTGTGTCGACCATCATCTCTACGGAGCAGAGAATCTTTCGCTTATCCCCGGCGAATGCGGGGCAAGTGCCGTTCAGAACATCGGAGCTTACGGAGCCGAAGCGAAGGATCTCATCGAAGAGGTTGAAGCGGTGGAGATGGCCACGGGCGAAGTGCGCCGCTTCGGCAACGATGAGTGCGAATACAGCTACCGACAGAGTCGCTTCAAGCACGACTGGCGCGACCGGTATCTGATCACCTCGGTCGTCTACCGTCTCTCGAAGACTTACGCTCCCAAGCTCGACTACGGCAACATCCGCACCGCACTGGCGGAACGAGGCATCGAACGGCCGACGGCAGCCGAACTGCGCCAGACGGTTATCAGCATCCGCAACGCCAAACTCCCCGACCCCGAGCAGACGGGCAACGCCGGCAGCTTCTTTATGAATCCGATCGTATCCAAGACGAAGTACGAGGAGCTGGCAGCACAATACGCACACATGCCGCACTATACGATTGACGACAGACACGAGAAGATTCCGGCCGGATGGATGATAGAACAGTGCGGATGGAAAGGCAGGTCGTTGGGTCGTGCCGGAGTTTACGACAGACAGGCATTGGTATTGGTCAACCTCGGTGGGGCAACCGGTGCGGAAGTCGTGCGGCTTTGCGAAACCATTCGGAAAGACGTAAAGGCAAAGTTCGGTATTGAGATTCATCCGGAAGTCAACATTCGATAGCCTCCCCTCTGTCTTCCAACGGAAGTCCTTGAGGACGCCCAATGGAGGTACGAAAGGATGCCCAATGGAGATAGAAAGCGACCTCCAATGGGAGTCCATGAGGATGCCCAATGGAGATACGAGGCGATCTCCAATAGGAGCCTTTTGGTACTTTAAGTTAAAGTCTTCTGATACCTTAAGTTAAAGTCCTTTTGTACTTTAAGTTAAAGTCCTCGACAACCTTAAGTTAAAGTCCCCGACACCTTTAATTACAAGTCTTTTACCTTTCCTATAAGGAACTGTCTACCTTTCCTTTAACAAACTGTCGACCTTTCCTTAAAGGAACTGTCGACACCTCCTTAAAGGAACTCTCAACACCTTATTATAAGCGTACAATTGTATTGATATAAGGAAGATGATCGTCTTCATATAAGGAAGACGATGGTCTTGATATAATGAACAGGATTGCCTTCATATAAGGAAGACAAGGCGAAGCCGTTTGGGAAAAGGATGGGATAGAAATAACAGAGGCTTCGGGCGGGAAAGGCCGACCCGTCCCCTATATGCGACTCACTTGCTTGACGCCTCTGATCGTGCGCAGCTTCTTTATCAGTAGGTTCAGTCTGGAAGCATCGTCAAGCATTACGACAAGGTTGCCCGAGAAGAGTCCGTCGTGAGAGTCGATGTTGATGGATCGCATGACAACTTTCTCATCCTTGGAAATGATATTCGTGATGTTGCTGACGATACCGATGTCGTCGTTGCCGATAATATGGAGGGTCGTGCTGTATTGCGACGAACCTTTTCCGCTCCAGCGCGCTTTCACAATGCGGTAGCCGAACCGCTTGCGCATCTCGGGCGCATTGGGACAGTCGGCACGGTGAATCTTGATGCCGCCGCTGATGGTTACAAATCCGAAGACGGGGTCGCCATAGATAGGTCGGCAGCATTTGGCGAGCGTGAAGTCGATTCCCTTCAGATTCTCGTCAATGACGAGCACGTCGTCGCTGGTATGAACTAAGGCCGCATCGGGAGCCTGGTATTCGAACTTCTCGGCACTCTCTGTCTCCTTGATCTGATGGAGGTTGTGGTCGTGATTGTACGTCTTCTGATACTCGTCAATGACGTGGTTCAGGTCGAGCTTCTCGTCGGCTATCTGCTTGTAGAAGTCGGAAGCCTCCTTGAATCCGAGCCGTTTCAGCAGATGCGCCATGACAGACTCCTCTATCTCAATCTTCTTGTTCTTGAACCTGCGCTCCAGCATTTCCTTGGCATAGAGTCCTTCCTTCACCTGCGTTTCTTTCAGGGCGAGGCGTATCTTGGCCTTGGCGCGTGCCGACTTGACAATGTTCAGCCACTCCTGCTTGGGTCGTTGGCCGGCCTGGGTCTGTATCTCCACCGTATCGCCGCTGTGCAGCTCGGTCTTGAAAGAGACGTTCCTGCCGTTCACCTTTCCGCCCACACACTGGTTGCCGAGCTTGGAATGAATGTGATAAGCAAAGTCGAGGAGAGTCGATCCTTTCGGAAACTTCAGCAGATCGCCCTTGGGCGTGAAGACGTAGATTTCCTTTTCGTAGAGCCCCAGCTTGAATTGATCCATCACCTCGAGGTTGCTTCCTGCCTCCAGTGCCGTTCGGATAGAAGCCAGCCAGTCGTCCATGCCTCCTTCGGCCTTTACACCCTTGTATCGCCAGTGGGCAGCCAGTCCGTGCTCGGCTATTTCGTCCATCCGTTCGGTGCGTATCTGCACTTCCACCCACTTCTGTTCCGGCCCCAATACGGTGATGTGCAGACATTCGTAACCGTTCGATTTCGGAACCGAAAGCCAGTCGCGCAGCCGTTTGGGGTTGGGCTGATACATGTCCGTAACGATAGAGTAGACCTGCCAGCACTGCATCTTCTCCATCTCCAAAGGCGAGTCGAGGATGATGCGGATGGCAAAGAGGTCGTAGATACCCTCGAAGCTGCATTGCTGTTTCTTCATCTTCTGCCAGATGGAGTGGATGGATTTGGTGCGCCCCTTGATATGGAAAGCGAATCCGGCCTTCTCCAGTCGTTGGCTGACAGGCTCGATAAACCGCTTGATATAGGCATCGCGGGCAGCCTTTGTCTCGTTCAGCTTGTCCTTGATATGATAGTATGCGTCGTGTTCCAGGTATTTCAGCGACAAGTCTTCCAGCTCGCTTTTCAGCCGATAGAGTCCCAGTTTGTGTGCCAAGGGAGCGTAGAGATAGCTCGCCTCTTCAGAAACTTTGTGCTGCGCTTCCTTGTTCGTCGTGTCGCGGATCTGCCGCATCAGGTTCACACGGTCGGCAATCATAATCAAGATGACGCGCATGTCTTCAGCAAACGAAAGAAGCAAGTTGCGGAAGTTCTCACTTTCGATGACGGGATTCTTATTGTATAGTTCCTGAATACGTACCAGTCCGTGGATAATCGTTCCTACCCCGTCGCCGAATCGGCGTACAACATCGTCAGTAGAAAGATAACCTGTCAGCACACCATTATATAATAGAGTGGCAAGTACCGAATCACGGCGCAACCCAATATCCTTAACAGCAATAACAGCCGTCTGCAGTGAGCATAAGATCGGGTTGAGACCGAAAGCGTTTCGTTCTATCTTATTGTTGCTGATAGCATCCTTTACAATAGCCAGCAACCTATCTTCATCTTCTGAAACCCATGAGGAGGACAACTCTTTCCGCAATTCAGCAAGCAAATTCAAGCATTCCAGCCTCTCTGTCTCCGTAAATACAAACTTTTCCTCCATACACTTTGAGTATTTCGCACAAAGTTACTAAAAAAACAACTGCTCGTTCCTCGTTTTTACAAAAAGTAAGTATATTTGCCCTACTAATCAACTAAAACAGATCTATATGCTTACGGACAAAGACCAAAAACAAATGGCTCAAAAAGGAATCAGCGAAGAAAAGGTCGCAGAACAACTAAAGATATTTGAAACAGGATTTCCCTATTTGCGACTGGAAGGAGCAGCCTCGGCGAAGCGGGGAATAATGATACCCGAGCCGACAGCCCGCACCCAATACAAGGAGATATGGGAGACGTACAAGAAAGTGGGGCATCGCATTGTCAAGTTTGTACCTGCTTCGGGAGCTGCAAGCCGTATGTTTAAGAATATGTTTGCTTTTCTGAATGCTGACTACGACACACCCACTACCGATTTCGAGAAAGAATACTTTGCCAATATCCACCGGTTTGCTTTCTACGACAGTCTCAATGCCAGCTGTAAACGCAATGAGGGTAAAAGCGTAGAGACTCTCATGGATGAGGGGAAATATAAGTCGGTTGCTGCCAATATGCTGAAAGCAGAAGGACTCGACTATGGCCAGCTACCCAAGGGGCTGTTGCTGTTCCACCATTACAACGATGGTGAGCGTACTCCTATGGAAGAACATTTAGTAGAAGCTGCACTTTATGCAAGCAGCCATGGCAAGACACATATTCATTTTACCGTCTCACACGAGCATATCAATCTGTTCAAGGAAAAAGTTGAGGCGAAGCAGGCTAAGTATGAAGCCAAGTATGGCGTGTCTATGGACGTTACTTTCTCAGAACAGAAATCGAGTACCGACACCATTGCTGTTAATCCCGACAACACACCGTTCCGCAATGAAGACGGGACGTTACTGTTCCGCCCGGGTGGACATGGTGCGCTGATAGAAAACTTGAATGATATTGATGCTGATATTATCTTTATAAAGAACATCGATAATGTGGTACCTGATCGGTTGAAAGATATTACCGTAGAATGGAAGAATATCATTGCGGGCATTCTTGTCTCGCTTCAACAGAAAACCTTTGCCTACTTGGAATTGCTGGATAACGGAAAATACCGTCACGCCGATCTGAAGAAGATGCTTGATTTCGTTGAGAGCGAACTATGTTGCTATTGGGACAAGGCAAGCGAACTGGAGGACACAGAGCTTGCTGCCTATCTCAGAAAGAAACTGAATCGCCCAATGCGTGTCTGTGGTATGGTACGGAACAGTGGCGAACCGGGCGGAGGTCCGTTCCTTACCTATAACAGCGACGGCACGGTAAGCCTACAGATATTAGAAAGTTTGCAAATAGACAAAACCAATGATGCGTATGTCAGGATGTTCAAAAGCGGTACCCATTTCAATCCCGTAGACCTTGTGTGTGCAGTCAAAGACTATAAGGGACAACCGTTCTACCTGCCCGACTATGTGGACAAGTCGACAGGCTTCATCAGCTCCAAGTCGAAAGATGGCAAAGAACTGAAAGCATTGGAGTTGCCAGGGCTTTGGAATGGCGCAATGAGCAATTGGAACACCGTCTTTGCAGAAGTTCCTTTAGATACTTTCAACCCGGTAAAGACCGTCAACGACCTCTTGCGCAGCCAGCATCAATAAGTTTCAAGCTATAGACCCTCTCCTTTCTCCACCCTATATATTATATAAGGAGAGAAAGGAGAGACTTTCTTTCGCTTCATCTACAAGGCTATGAAAGTTTGAAATAAGGTGTTTCGAGAGAGTGAACAAATGTTTTGTTATATTTTTTGTAGAAAATTTGCTCAAGACAATTAAAGTAATTACATTTGCAAGGAGTTTACAAATATTAATTGAATAGTAACAATAAGCCTATCGGAACAGCATTACTTCATAATAAAAACTTTACGAAATGAAGAATCTGAATGAGATGACCGACGAAGAGTTGGCCTTATCTTATATTAAGGGAGACAGCAAAGCTTTCGACTTATTGTTGCTACACAATCAGAACAAACTCTTTTCCTATATAGTGTTTGTAGTTCGCGACCGCGATGTGGCAGACGACATCTTTCAGGAAACGTTTGTCAAAGTCATAACCAAGTTGCAGCAAGGGAAGTATGTACCGAGCGGACGGTTTGAGGCATGGCTGATGCGCATTGCCCATAACGTAATTATGGATTGGTATAGGGCGCAACGCTCTGAGAAACTGACAGACGGTCCCCGCAACAATGACCTTTCCAATATTGCCGGTAGCGAAGTAGCGATAGGAAATGTTGAGAATAAGTTTGTCAATACACAGACTTTGGATGATGTCAAGAAGATGATGAACCTCCTTCCGCCATCACAACGTGAGGTTGTCTTTATGCGCTACTATCAGGAAATGTCGTTCAAAGAAATTGCAGAGACAACAGGTGTCAGTATCAACACGAGTTTAGGACGTATGCGCTATGCCATTCTGAATATGCGTAGGATGGTGCGCGAGAACAATGTAACCTTACAGTTGGTATAGCAGGGATTATTCATTCATACTTGATGGTGTGAACAGACTTGCTGTCAACAGGCTTCCCTTTCTTACTCATCTTGTGGCGTCAGCATCTTCAATTCGTGGATGGTGCTAATGGGGTCTTGTTGTTTGAAGATATAACTGCCGCTCACAAGAGCATGAGCACCTGCATTGACAAGACGTGGAGCCGTCTCGTTCTGCACGCCACCGTCTATCTCTATGATGGCATTGCTCCCTTCCTGGGCAATGAGTTCGCGCAGTCGCTTCACTTTCTTAATGGTATTCTCGATGAAACTCTGCCCTCCGAACCCGGGATTGACACTCATCAGCAACACAACCTCAACATCGCAGATGATGTCCTCCAGTACGTTGACAGGCGTAGAAGGGTTGAGTACGACCCCGGCTTTCATTCCTGCTTGATGAATCTGCTGTACGGTACGGTGCAAATGTGGGCAGGTCTCATAGTGAACACTCATCAGTGCAGCCCCTGCATCGGCAGTCTGCCGGATGTAATTCTCTGGATGAACTATCATATAATGTACATCCATAGGCTTTCTACAAGATTTTCCAACAGCTTTCAACACCGGGAAGCCGAACGAGATGTTCGGTACAAAGACACCATCCATAATGTCCATATGAATCCAGTCGGCTTCGCTGTTGTTGATCATCTCTATGTCGCGATCCAAATGCAGAAAATCGGCAGAGAGAAGAGAGGGAGAAATGATGGTTTTCATATGTCTTTAGTTCAAGCAATAAGATTTCATCTTGCCATTCACATTGATAGTCCGGTAGGTGTAGGCTATCTGTCTGATAAGTCTGAGGGTCTTCTCTGACGGAGTAAGCTCCTCGGAAGTAAATAATTGCATCATAGGCTGTGAACTTTAATTAGAGAGTTGTTACACCATTAGAACGCAGCAGGATGATGATTATTATATTCTAATCGAAATACTTTTCGTGCCGTCCCATACCCTTATCATCCCAACAGTTTCAGGACGGTTAGTCCCCAGCACAGAATGCCGAGCAAGACAAGTATGACGACCATGCGGAAGAGACAGCCCGTTACTTTCTTGAACAGGATTATTCCCACGATGAAAACTCCAAGGAGTCCTATATAATATCCAAGATTCCCCATGCTATCCTCTGAATATTGACGTACATTCTATCTAAACACCTTGTGAAAAGAAGCCGGAATGGGCGTATCAAACTCCATCCTCCGTTGACTGACGGGGTGATAGAAGCAGAGCATGTAGGCATGCAGACAAAGTCGGCGAGCCGGGTCGTCGCCGTTGCCATACTTCATGTCGCCACAGACGGGATGCCCCATATCCGCAGAATGGACGCGAATCTGATTCTTGCGCCCCGTCTCCAGCCGGTATTCAACCAGCGAATAGGTTGTGGAACGCTTGAGAACCCGATAGTGGGTAACTGCATACTTCCCACCATTATCTATCGGCGAGCTGTAAGTTACATAGGCCTTGTTGTCTTTCAACCAGTTGGCCACCGTCCCCTCGTCGCTTTCCATCTCACCGCTGACGACAGCAACGTACCTTCGGTCGTACACAATGTTGTGCCAATCGTGTTCCAGAATCTGCTCCGTCTGCAAGTCCTTGGCATATATCATCAGTCCCGACGTGTCGCGGTCGAGCCGATGCACAACGTGAGCCGTACACTTCTGGCGCGTCTTCCTGAAGTAATCGTCGAGCACAGTCTTCACGTTCAGCGACGAATGGCCTGCTGCCATGGAGAGAATGCCCACGTTCTTCTCCACCACGACGAGGTAGCGATCCTCGTAGACAATCTTCACGAACCGGCTGCGGAACTGGTCATTCTTCTTACTCTTGCTTACTGCCACCTTATCACCTGCCCGAAGCATGCGGTCGAACTGTGTTACGCGCTTTCCGTTCACCTTTACCCCACGATTCTGCAACGTTGCTTTCACCTTGCTCCTGCTCTGTTTCAGATTTGCAAGCAGCCACTCCAGCAGTGGTGCCTCTTCGTTTACGATCAGGTGGTCGTACTTATCTTTGTTGTATGGGTTTCCTTGTTTCATCGTCAGCAAAATTAGATAAAATCCCTGATATCACGAGTGCATGGTCCTAAAAGCCCTTAGAAGACCGGTAAGCGACAGGGGATGAGATTACCGTCTGTCTGTAAGCTGCTTCTATTATATAGGGCTGAGTGTAAGTTGATAGGCGAGCCGAGGCGCACCGTCGGACAGATGGATAATGCCGCACGGCGTGTAACCCAAGCGCAGCAGAGCTTTCTGCATAACAGTATTGTCGGCATGGGTGTCAATGCGGATGTTTCCGACACGTTGCGCACAATATCGCGTTATTGCCGGCATGACTCCGTGAATGCCTTCTGCCGATGCCACCCGGTGCACAGTGCCGTAAGGTTCATCGTTGAGCCATGCGCCCTGTTCGATGGTTGCATAGGTGGGTTCGTTGCCGATAATAAAGGCAAAGGTGGCAACGGGGGTACGATGGTCGTCATCCGAGAGTAAGAGATAGGAGTTGCCGCTACTGACATCGGCTTCCAGAGTTTCTCTGCTTGGGTGTCCCGGTGTCCACTGGCGGCGGTTTCCTGCGGCTATCATCTTCTGTCTGCCGGTTTCTATCAACTGTAGGATAGTGCTGAGGTCGGCAGTGGTGGCTTGTCTGACTTTCATGTGTTTTGTGCTTCAGTCGATGAATCGTCGTGTGATGTCGGTGTATTGGTCAATACGTCGGTCGCGCAGGAAAGGCCACCAGCGTCTGACCTGTTCTACGCGGTGAAGGTCGACGCTGACGACGGTGGATGCTTCCTCACTGTCGCTCGCCCGGTAGAGGAGTTCCCCCTGCGGGCCTGCCACGAAGCTGCTGCCCCAGAATCGGATGCCGTTGGTCTGTCGGCTCGGGTCATGCTCCAGGCCTACGCGGTTGACGGCCACTACGGGTAGTCCGTTGGCTACGGCATGGCCGCGCATGACGGTAGTCCACGCTTCGCGCTGACGTTGCTGTTCGGCAGGGTCGTCGCTGCTCTCATAGCCGATGGCGGTGGGATAGACGAGTAGGTCGGCACCTTGGAGAGCCATGAGCCGGGCTGCTTCGGGATACCATTGATCCCAACAGATGAGTACGCCGATTGTTCCGACACGGGTTCGTATGGGATGGAAGCCGAGGTCGCCGGGTGTGAAGTAGAATTTCTCGTAATAGGCCGGGTCATCGGGCAGATGCATCTTGCGGTATCTGCCTGCCAGAGAGCCGTCTTTATCAAAGACAACGGCCGTGTTATGATACAGTCCCGGGGCACGTCGCTCGAAGAGGGAGGCGACGATGACGACACGGTGTTCTCTCGCCAGCGTCCCATACAACTCGGTGGAGGGACCGGGAATGGGTTCGGCCAGGTCGAAGCTGTTCACGTCTTCCGTCTGGCAGAAGTAGAGCGTATTGTGGAGTTCCTGCAGGACGATGAGCTGTGCGCCGCGTCGGGCGAGGTCGGCGACGGTATCGCAGAGCCGGCCGATGTTGCTGTGGGTATCGGCGGTATTGTGCTGCTGGATGATTCCAATATTCAGTTCTTTCATAAGGGGGAATGTTAAGATTGTATGATGGGGTTGACTACGGTTCAGACGAGGCTTCCCTTGGGAAATTGCATTGTCAGACAGTGCAGCGAACCGTGTTGGCGCACTACTGTCGTTGCATCTATGCCGATGATGTCGCGTCCGGGGAAAGCCTGCGCGATAGTGTCGATGGCGCGCCGGTCGTTGTCGGGCTGGCTGTAGGTGGGCACGATGACGGCTCCGTTGACGACCAGGAAGTTGGCGTAGGTGGCCGGCAACCGGTGGTCTTCGTCGCAGAGAGGGCGCGGGAGGGGTAACTGTAAGCATCGGTAGGACTCGCCCGTGAGGGTGCGCAGTGCACGTACCTGCCTGTCGAGGATGCGGAGGGTATCGTAGTGCGGATCGGTCGGGTCGTCACAGCTGATGAATAGCAGGGTGTTGTCGGGCGCACACCGCAGGATGGTGTCGATGTGTCCGTCGGTATCGTCGCCCTGCAATCTGCCATGGTCTATCCACACGACGCGCTCGGAATGGGGAAACAGACAGAGCAACCGGTGTTCCAGGTCGGCTTTCGTGAGAGGTTGGTTGCGGTGGGGTGCAGTCAGACAGGAGGTTGTCGTGAAGAGTGTGCCTGCTCCGTCGCTCTCGATACTTCCGCCTTCGAGCACGAAGTCCTTGTGGGTCTCCAACGGCGCGCGGAAAGCACCGGCAGCGCAGAGTTGCCGGTTGACTGTATTGTCCTTGTCGGCTGCAAACTTCCCACCCCATCCGTTGAAACAGAAGTCCATCAGATGGACGGGATCAGATGCGCCGCTATTGTCGGCCGCCACAACGGCAATAGGAGCCACATCGCGTGCCCACGTGTCGTTGCTGTCGCAGGATACAATGCGCACTCGGCTCGCTGGCTGTGCGCCCAGTCTTCCGGCAAGCAGCTGTCTCACTCGCTCGGGATCTCTGGCGGCAATGAGCAGCCGTTCGTAGCGCGTGATGACTGCCGAGAGTTGCAGGTAGGTCTCGGTGATTTCCCGAAGATAGGGCTGCCAGTCGGTGTCCTCGTGCGGCCATATCAGCATCACGCCGTCCTGTTCCTCCCATTCGGCAGGCATTCTGAATGAATATATAGGGTTCTTGTTCATGTACGATACCAACGATTCCAACTCTCTTCCATACTTTAGGAAAGGATGTTGGGTGCATGCAAAGTTACGGAGATTCACGGTAATAAGCGAATGGTATCGAGGATAAAAAGACTGGCGACGTGGGTGTCTTCTCCTTCAAACGCACGTTCTTTTGAGGGGATTCGTACGCTTCGCGGAAAAAAGGCTCGAGGGTTTCCGGCAAAAGGGTATAGGGTTTCTGACGAAAGGGTATAGGGTTTCCGGCAAAAGGGTCGTGGGTTTCTGACGAAAAGGTATAGGGTTTCTAACGAAAGGGTATAGGGTTTCCGACGAAAGGGTATAGGGTTTCTGACAGAAGGGACGAGGGTTTGGGGACTCTATCAGCCCATATAGCTCCCGTTATGGCGGGACTGCAGTGGCCGACTCCCAAGATAGAACCGAAGAAAATACTGGGGAAAAGGGTATAGAGCCGGGAACAGAAAAGAGAATGTGCTGTCTTAACACATTCTCTTCTCACGATAACCTCAAGCTAATTCGCTGATTGCCGTGAGTTGATACGCTGATTACATTTAGCTGATTCGTAGATTATCTTGAGCTAATCCGTAGATAGCCCTTGTGCTGATCGCTGATTGCATAAGGGCAACTGAAGAGAGCTGAAAGGAATACAGCAGGGAATCGGGAAGCCCCTTATCCCTCGCGGAAGAAGTCGAAAGCCTCCCGGATGTCTTCCTCGCTGATGGTCTGATCAATGAAGACGCTGCCGATACCGGAGAGGAGCGTGCAGTTGATGGAGTTCCCAACGTTCTTCTTGTCGTGGTGCATCAGGCTGATGAGTTCGTCGTAATCGTTGCAGGTAATAGGCAGTGTACCGTAATACTCGCGGATGAAACCGACGGTCTGCCGCATCCTGTCGGCGGGGAATCCTGTCCTGACAACTGAGAGATAAAGCTCGGCTGTCAGTCCGTAAGCGACGGCATAGCCGTGGAGGATAGGCTGTCGGTGCATGGCCCACGACTCCAGCGCGTGGCCGAAAGTGTGCCCCAGGTTGAGAGCCTTTCGGATGCCGTGCTCGTGCGGGTCTTGACCGACGATGCGCTCCTTCACCCGGACGCTGTTGCCGAGCAGACCGGAGAGGCGTTGCAGGTCGGGCTGCGCGAGGTTGTAGGCCAGGAGCCGCGCCCATTCCGACTCGCAGGATATCAGCCCGTGCTTAATCATCTCGGCATACCCGCTGCGGATGTTCTCGTCGTCGAGTGTCCGCAGCCAATGGGTGGAGAGGATGACAAAGCGGGAGTCGCTGAACGTGCCCACCTCATTCTTCAGTCCGCCCAGGTTAATGCCCGTCTTTCCGCCCACACTTGCGTCGACCATGGCCAGGAGCGTTGTCGGGATGTTGATGAAGTTGATACCGCGCTTGAAAGTCGATGCGGCAAAGCCACCCAGGTCGGTTACCATTCCTCCACCCAGGTTGATGAGCAGCGAGTGGCGCGTCGCACCGCCCTCTTGCAGTGCTGTCCACACGTGGACGAGCGAATCGAGGTTCTTGTTCCGGTCGGACGTGCCGATAGTGATGACCTGTGCACCTTTCACGCTGAAGAAGTCGTTCATACGCTGCCAGCACACCTGTCGGGTAGTTTCGTCAACCAGTACGAAAGTCTTGTCGCGCTCACACTCAGCCAGGGCCATAGCCAGGTCGCTTTCGAAATGATGAGAAATAATCACCCTTTGCTTCATGTTCTTCTGTTGTTTGTCTTGGCAAATATAGCCAATTACAGCCTCATTCCCTCTGCTCTGTCTGTATAATTCACACAGTTTCACAGTAAGGCCATCCCGCGTCTGCACAGCTGTTTCCCCAAGTATGCAGCACTTCTCGGGAGCAGGAACGTGCACGTCTTGATTAAACGAAAGAGGAACGGACAGCATCATATACGCAGACAACAACCGAAGCGGGATATGCCACAAGGATAACAGCCATCAGGCCACCTATCCCACCCAACCAAGACAAGGAAATGAAAAGAACAGGATTATTGCTGCTGCTACTGCTTGCTGCATTGTTGGCGACAGCACAGAACCGGATGATTTCAGGCTCGCTCTACGACAGAGCAGAAAAGGCGGCACTCCCCTATGCGGCAGTGCAATTGCTGAGAAGCGACAGCACCTACGTTACGGGAACAACGTCTGACGAGAACGGAACATTCCGGCTGAAAGCTCCCGCCGACGGTCGCTATATCGTCAAGGCTTCATACGTCGGACTCAGCACCATCTGCAAGAACGCCACTGTCAGCAACGGCAGCGACGTAGACTTGGGACAGCTTGTCTTCCGGAACGACTCCCACACACTGAAAGAAGTAACCGTAACCGCCAGCGCGCCCAAGGTGGTATTGAAGGCAGATACGTTCCAGTACAATGCCTCGGCCTTTCGCGTACCCGAGGGATCGACGATTGAGACCCTTGTCAAGCTGCTGCCGGGAGCGGAGGTCAGCAACGACGGAACCATCAAGATCAACGGAAAGGAAGTGAAGAAGATTCTCGTCGACGGAAAGGAATTCATGGTCGGTGATACGAAGACAGCACTGAAGAACCTCCCTACCTCCATCGTCGAGCGTGTGAAAGCCTACGACCAGCAGAGCGACTTGGCACGCGTTACGGGTATCGACGACGGCAACGAGTCGACCGTGCTCGACTTCGGTATCAAGAAAGGAATGAACAAGGGACTCTTCTCCAACATCGACCTGGCGACGGCCACGAAGAGCCGATACGCCGAGCGGGCGATGGGAGCTTATTTCAACGATAAGCTCCGCCTGATGAGCTTCCTCTCTGCCAACAACACCAACGACATGGGATTCGGTGGCGGGCGACGGGGCTTCCGAGACATGCCACAGGGACTCAATGCCACGAAGATGGTGGGAGTGAATGCCAACTACGACAACGGCCGGGCGCTGAAATGGGATGCCAGCGTGCGGTGGAACCATGCCGACGGCAACCTCAACAGCCGGATGGCGGCAGAGAACTATGTAGCCACACAAGGATCGTTCGCCAACCGGCTGTCCCGACAGTTCACCCGCAGCAACTCGTGGGACGGCCGCTTCCGGCTGGAATGGACTCCCGACTCGGTCTGGAACATCATCTTCCGTCCCGACATACAACTGAGCAAGGACGACGGCGAGACGGTCAGCACTTCCGCAGCCTTCAACGATGACCCTTACAACTACGTAGCCGACCCGACCGATGCAGCCGCCATCAGCCGGATGCAGACACTCGGACTGGCCGTCAACCGTCAGCAGAACACCACCATCAGCTATGGCGACAACACTTCGCTGGGCGGTATGCTGCAGGCGAACCGAAAGCTGGGAAAGGCCGGGCGCAACGTTACTCTGCGCCTGGACGGCAGTTACAAAGACAGCAACTCGAAGACCTTCTCCACCCAAGACCTCGAGTACTTCCAGCTGCGGAACGCATGGGGTGCCGACTCCACTTATCAGGCCTACCGCTACAACCTCATGCCGATCAAGAGTTACGGCTATGCCGCAGAGGCCACCTACAGCGAGCCTGTCGCACGGAAGACTTACCTGCAATTCAGCTATCAGTTCAGGTACGACTTCGCGAAGAGCGACCGTTCCACCTACGACTTCTCCGACCTCGGCACGGGCTTCTTCAATTCCGTCCGACCGGCCTACCGTTCATGGAACAGCTATCTCTCGCTGCTCCCTGCCCCGTCAGGCAGCTATCTCGACAGCGACCTCAGCCGCCATTCCGAGTATCGCACCTATACGCACAACGCACAGATGACGCTTCGGATGACTTATGAGAAGTGGCGGATGAACGCAGGCATCATGCTCCAGCCGCAGCATGCTGCGTACAGGCAGGATTACCTGGGTGTGCACGTTGATACGGTGCGCAACGTGGTGAACTGGAGTCCGACGTTCGAGCTTCGTTATAAGTTCGACGACCGAACCCGCCTCCGTATCAACTACCGCGGCACGGCCGTACAGCCGACGATGAGCCAGCTGCTCAGCATTGCAGACAATACCGACCCACAGAACGTTTCGGTAGGCAACCCGGGACTGAAGCCGGCTTTCGAAAACCGTTTCCGACTCTTCTACAACACCTACCGACCCGCCCATTCGCGCTCCGTGATGACCTTTATCAACGTTTCCAACACGCGCAACGCCATCGGCAACAGCGTTACCTACGATGCCGTAACAGGCGCACGCACTGTTCGTCCCGTCAATGTAAACGGCAATTGGAATGCCCATGCAGCCGTCATGTACAACACAAGCATCGACTCGGCCGGCGTGTGGAACCTGAACACGTTTACCACCGCCGACTTCAACCGCTATGCCGGCTATCTTCAACCGAATGCGACCGGCAGCCTGACTAAGAACATCACCCGCTCGCTGGGCTTGGGCGAACGCCTGGCAGCCGGCTATCGAAACAATTGGCTCGAGGTGGAGCTGAACGGGTCGGTCGACTACACGAAGACGAAAAACAACCTCCGCCCGGCCGGCAACCTCAGCACGTGGCAGTTCGCCTACGGAGCCAACCTGTCCGTTCAGCTTCCATGGAACATGAGCCTCTCCGTCGACCTGCACAACCAGAGCCGGCGCGGCTACAGCGACGCATCGCTCAACACGAACGAACTGATCGGCAACGCGCAACTCTCGCAGAGCCTGCTCCGAAACAACGCCCTGACCTTCTCGCTTCAGTTCTACGACATCCTGCATCAGCAGAGCAATCTCACCCGCACCATCAATGCCATGAGCCGCACCGACACCGAGTACAACAGCATCAACAGCTACGTCATGCTGAAAGCCACCTACCGCCTCAACCTCTTCGGCGGCAAACCGCCACGTCCCGACGGTCCCGGGGATGGTCCCGGCAAGCCCGGCTCTCGTCCACCCATGGGCGGTCGGCCTCCTTTCGGTGGTGGTCGGCCTCCTCACGGCGGTTTCGGCGAACCGAGATAATCCCCTGAAACAGATTCCCATAAAGCCTTAAGTCGCCTCCTCGTTGAAAGCGGGGAGGCGGGCAACCTCCTAAGCGAATCCTCCCGCAGAGAGCTAAGGAGTGCCATCGCCGCCCTATAAGAGGCAGCAGAGTTTGTGTATAAGAGGCAGGAAATTATCAGCGTGCTGATAACTTTTTATCAGCACGCTGATAATATTTTATCACACTGCTGATAAATTTTTATCACACTGCTGATAACTTCTTATCACTCGGCTGATAACTTTTTATCACGCTGCCGATAACTTTTTATCACTGTGCTGATAACTCCACACTTCCTATACAAAAGCAACGGTACCTACGGAACAAAAAGGATCGGAAGTCTTAGTAAAGCATCGCCGCACCTGTTCCGTAACCCCGTCCGCCTTTCCCCTATCCATCACCGCATCCGCATCGTAGGTCATCCCATGCCTATTTCACCGCAATCCCATGCAGACAAAAGGCACGTCGGGAGCGGGGATTTTGAATAGTTTAAGCCGAAATATTTTGCTGTCCGATGACTTCTTAGTACATTTACACCCGAAAATCTAAATCCCTAAGATTTAATAGCTATAATATATATGGTAAGAGAAAAGCAGATTATCGAGTGCGTCCCCAACTTCAGCGAAGGGCGCAACAAAGAAGTAATCAAACAGATTACCGACGAAGTAGAACGCGTCAAAGGCGTAAAACTGCTGGACGTAGACCCCGGAGAGGCTACCAACCGCACAGTTGTTACTTTCGTCGGCGAACCGCAAGTAGTTGTTGAGGCCGCATTCCGTTGTGTACAGAAGGCCGCACAGCTCATTGACATGCGCCAGCACCACGGTGCGCATCCGCGTATGGGGGCAACCGACGTTTGTCCGCTCATCCCCGTTGCCGGAATCACGCTCGAAGAGTGTGCACAGCTGGCACGCCGGCTGGCAGAACGCATTGCCAACGAACTGAAAGTGCCCTGCTACTGCTACGAGGCTGCGGCAGCAACGCCCGAGCGAAAGAACCTGGCCGTCTGCCGAAAAGGCGAGTACGAAGGGCTGCCCGAGCGGATGACCGTTACAAAAGAAGCTCCCGACTTCGGCGCACGCGCCTGGGACGAACAGCTGGCACGCACCGGATGCACCGCAGTAGGCGCACGCGACTTCCTCATTGCCACCAACTTCAACCTCAACACCACCTCGACCCGCCGCGCCAATGCCATTGCTTTCGACGTAAGAGAGAAAGGGCGACCCAAGCGCGAAGGTGGTTCGCCCGTAGGCAAAACCATGAAAGATGCCAACGGCAAAACCATTATGATACCCGGAACGCTGAAAAGCACAAAGGCTATCGGATGGTTTATCGACGAATACGGCATCGCACAAGTGTCGATGAACATTACCGACATCAACGTTACCCCACTCCATGTTGCGTTCGACGAGGTCTGCCGATGCGCACAGAACCGCGGCATCCGCGTAACAGGCACCGAGATTGTCGGACTGATACCCAAGCGCACCCTCATCGAGGCAGGCACCTACTTCCTCAAGAAGCAAAACCGCTCTACAGGTATTCCCGAAGAAGACATACTCAAGATAGCCATTAAGTCGATGGGGCTCGACGACCTGAAACCATTCAACCCCCGCGAGAAAGTCATAGAATATCTGCTCGAAGACGCCCACAAGTCGGCCAAGCTGATCGACCTCACCGTAAAGGGATTCGCCGACGAAACATCACGCGAATCACCGGCACCCGGCGGTGGAACCATCTCCGCCTATATGGGCGCACTCGGTGCTGCGCTCGGAACCATGGTTGCCAACCTCTCCAGCCATAAAGCAGGATGGGACGAACGATGGGAAGAGTTCAGCAATTGGGCAGAAAAAGGACAAGCCATACAGTCGGAACTGATGGTACTGGTCGACGAAGACACCGAAGCCTTCAACCGCATCATGGCCGCATTCGGACTGCCAAAGGGAACCGACGAAGAGAAAACAGCACGCTCAGCAGCCATACAGGAAGCCACACTCTTTGCCACGGAAGTGCCACTACATACGATGCAGGCAGCGTACAAGGTGTTTGAACTTTGCCGTGCAATGGCAGAAAAAGGCAATCCGAACAGTGTCTCCGATGCAGGCGTTGGCGTTCTGGCAGCCCGTGCAGCCGTATTGGGTGCCGGACTGAACGTGAAGATCAATGCGGCCGGACTGAAAGACAAACCCACAGCCGAGCGACTGATCGCCAAAGCAAACGAACTTATAGCACAAGCCAACCAAGCCGAAACAGAGATCATGAAGATTGTAGAGGCAAAACTTTAGTAAAACCTAAACAGAAATGAACAAAGAAGAGTTTATTGCAGACATCCGTGCCGGAATACCCGACACCTTACCTGAACCACAGGCCTACGATACCACCATCAACCACGCACCGAAGCGCAAGGACATACTCTCACCCGAAGAAAAGAAACTCGCCCTCCGTAACGCACTGCGCTACTTCCCCAAGAAGTTCCACGCTACGCTGGCTCCCGAGTTTGCCGAAGAACTCCGTCAGTATGGGCGCATCTATATGTATCGCTTCCGTCCTGCCTACGAGATGTATGCTCGTCCGATAGACGAATATCCCCACAAGTCGGAGCAGGCTGCAGCCATTATGATGATGATTCAGAACAATCTCGACAAAGCGGTGGCACAGCATCCCCACGAACTGATTACCTACGGAGGTAATGGCGCGGTGTTCCAAAACTGGGCACAGTATCGCCTGGTGATGAAATACCTGAGCGAGATGACTGACGAACAGACGCTCGTCATGTATTCAGGCCATCCGCTCGGACTGTTCCCCTCCCATAAGAATGCACCACGAGTGGTCGTTACCAACGGTATGGTCATCCCCAACTACTCGAAACCCGACGACTGGGAGCGCGACAACGCACTCGGTGTCAGCCAATACGGTCAGATGACAGCCGGCTCATATATGTATATCGGTCCGCAAGGCATCGTTCACGGTACAACCATCACCGTATTGAATGCCGCACGCAAGCGTTTGAAAGCGGGACAGACCAGTATCAAGGGCATGCTCTTCGTTACTTCCGGACTGGGAGGCATGTCGGGTGCACAGCCCAAAGCAGGAAACATTGCCGGAGTAGTCAGCATCACAGCCGAAATCAATCCTTTGGCAGCACAGAAGCGTTACGAACAAGGCTGGGTAGACGAACTTCACACTTCTCTTGACGAGTTGATTCCCGCAGCACTGAAAGCTGTCAAAGAGAAACGAACGGTATCTATGGCATACGTTGGCAACGTAGTCGACCTTTGGGAACGCCTCGCCAAGGACAACATACAGGTAGACTTGGGTAGCGACCAAACCTCGCTCCACAACCCATGGGCAGGTGGTTACTATCCTGTAGGCGTATCTTTGGAAGAGTCGAAACGCATGATGGCAGAAGAGCCTCAACACTTCAAGGAGAAGGTACAGGAGTCTTTACGCCGTCAGGTAGCTGCCATTAACCGGCTGACAGCCCGCGGCATGTACTTCTTCGACTATGGAAACGCATTCCTGTTAGAGTCGAGCCGTGCCGGAGCTGATATTCTCAAGAAAGACGGCAAGTTCCGTTACCCATCCTATGTACAGGACATCATGGGGCCGATGTTCTTCGATTACGGCTTCGGACCGTTCCGTTGGGTATGCTCATCAGGCGACCCGAAAGATTTGGAAACTACCGACCGCATTGCTACCAAGGTTTTGGAAGAAATCCGCAAGACGGCTACACCGGACATTATCGGTCAGCTCGACGACAATATCCACTGGATTAAAGAAGCCGGAAAGAACCACTTGGTGGTAGGATCGCAAGCCCGCATCCTCTATGCCGACTCCGAAGGTCGCACAAAGATAGCCTTAGCCTTCAACGAGGCAATACGCAAGGGAGAGATTTCACGTCCTGTCGTGCTCGGACGCGACCACCACGACGTATCGGGTACAGACTCTCCGTTCCGCGAGACATCCAATATCTACGATGGTTCACAGTTCTGTGCCGATATGGCAGTGCAGAATGTAATTGGCGATTCTTTCCGCGGTGCCACTTGGGTATCCATCCATAACGGTGGCGGCGTAGGCTGGGGAGAAGTCATCAACGGAGGTTTTGGCATGGTAATAGACGGTAGTGAAGACTCCAAACGACACATTCGCCAAATGCTTCTTTGGGATGTCAACAACGGAATAGCACGCCGTAGCTGGGCACGCAACGCGGGCTCAATGGACGCTATACGCCGCGAGATGGAACGTACACCCAACCTTTGCGTTACGCTCCCGAACCTTGCAGACGACGAAATCATCAACAACGCATTCTAATAACCTTATTCTAACCGACCCATTCATTACAAAACAACAATGAACGAAATACATCCAATCAGTGCACAGCATCTTTCCATAGAACAAATAGGCGAAATCATCAAGAACGGTACTCGCCTTGAACTTTCGGAAGATGCTCGTCAGCGAATCATCCGCTGCCGCGAATATCTCGACAACAAGATAGAAGAGTCTGACAAGCCTATCTATGGCGTAACCACGGGCTTCGGTTCACTTTGCAAAATATCCATCGACAAGGATCGTCTGTCTCAGTTGCAGAAGAACCTGATGATGTCTCATGCCTGTGGAGTGGGCGAACGAGTTCCCAACGAGATTGTGAAAATCATGCTGCTGCTGAAGATTCAGTCGCTCAGTTACGGATATTCAGGCTGCCAGCTTCAGACCGTTGAGAGGTTGATAGACTTCTTCAATAACGACATCTACCCAATTGTATATATGCAAGGCTCCTTGGGCGCATCGGGAGACCTCGTTCCTTTAGCACACCTGACCCTGCCTTTGATTGGCATGGGAGAAGTAGAATACGAAGGGAAAGTGGTTTCCGGCAAAGAGATTCTGAAGAAAATGGGCTGGCAACCCATCCAGCTCGTTTCCAAAGAAGGCCTTGCCCTGCTCAACGGAACGCAGAATATGAACGCGTTTGCTGTTTGGGCACTCTTGCAAAGTGAGCGTCTGAGCGAGTGGGCAGACAAGATTGGAACCATGTCGCTGGAGGCTTACGACGGCAGAATCGAACCTTTCACATACGCCGTACACGCCGTTCGCCCTCACAAGGGACAGAGCGACACTGCCGCACGTATCACCGAACTGCTGCAGGGCAGCGAGTTGATCAAGCAACCAAAGGTGAACGTGCAGGATCCTTACTCTTTCCGCTGCATGCCACAAGTACACGGTGCATCGAAAGACACCATCGCTTACGTGAAGTCTGTGATAGATATAGAGGTCAATGCTGCCACCGACAATCCGACAGTATGCCCTGATGAAGATCTCGTTATCTCTGCCGGCAACTTCCACGGAGAACCGATCGCACAGCCAATGGACTTCCTTGCCATTGCATTGTGCGAGCTAAGCAACATCTCAGAGCGTCGTATCTACAAGCTCGTGTCGGGTACACGTGACCTGCCCAGCTTCCTTGTTGCCAAGCCGGGACTTAACAGTGGATTCATGATACCACAGTACACGGCTGCATCCATCGTCAGTCAGAGCAAGACATTCTGTACTCCGGCATCGGTCGACAGCATTCCATCCTCGCAGGGACAGGAAGACCACGTCAGCATGGGTGCCAACGCTGCCACAAAACTCTATCAGGTGGTGCTGAATACCGAGCGCGTGCTTGCTATCGAGCTGTTCAACGCTGCCCAGGCACTGGAATTCCGCCGGCCGCTGAAGTCATCTCCGGCCATCGAAGCCATCCATGAGGCTTACCGCAAAGTGGTACCTTTCATCGACAACGACGAGTTTATGGCTCCGCACATTGCCAAATCGGTTGAGTTCTTGAGAAAATAAAACCTATCACTGCGCTTCCCCTCTCTGTCTCAAGAGAGGGGAAGTCGTGTAAATAAAGCAACGGATATGACGAAACTATTAGTAACCAACATCGGACTCCTTGCGGGTATCGGACACGACGGAAAGCGTTGTTTGAAAGGCAAGGAGATGGCGCAGCTCAACACAATTGGCAACGCCTATCTTGCCATTCAAGACGGACGCTTCGCCGAATATGGCGAGATGACAGCCTGCCCAAGCCCTACCGACGAGACGAATGTGGTTGACGCAAAGGGTGGAGCAGTACTTCCTTCATGGTGCGATTCCCATACTCATATCGTCTATGCAGACAGTCGGGAACAGGAATTTGTCGACAAGATTCGCGGGCTCAGCTATGCCGAGATAGCAGAACGGGGCGGAGGCATCCTCAACTCTGCCGACCGGCTTCACGAACTGAGCGAAGACGAACTCTACCGACAGGCAATGCGGCGGGTCGACGAGGTGATTCGGAAAGGCACCGGCTGTATAGAAATCAAGAGCGGATATGGTCTTAACACTGAAGACGAGCTGAAAATGCTCCGCGTTATCCGCCGAATCAAGGAGACAACACGCCTGAAAGTGGTTTCGACTTTCTTGGGAGCACATGCCGTCTCACGCGCCTACAAGGGCAGACAAAGTGAATATGTCGACCTTATCATCCATAAAATGATTCCTGCCGTAGGCTCTGAGAAACTCGCAAACTTCATTGATGTATTCTGCGACACGGACTTCTTCACGCCCGAAGAAACTGCACGCATCCTCGAAGCGGGTGCGAAATATGGAATGCTGCCGAAGATTCATGCCGACGAACTGGCTTCTTCGGGTGGCGTAGAAGTCGGTGTAAAGTATGACGCACTGTCTGTCGATCACTTAGAAAGTATGACAGAGGAAGAAATCGACCTGCTATTGAACAGTCAGACAATGCCTACTGCACTTCCCGGAACCTCTTTCTTCCTCAACATTCCCTTTGCCTTAGGCCGTAAAATGATTGACCACGGGCTTCCGCTCACCCTTGCCAGCGACTACAATCCGGGGTCTACACCATCGGGCGATATGAAGTTCATAGTTTCGCTGGGCTGCATCAAAATGCGCCTCATGCCCGCCGAGGCCATCAACGCTGCAACCTTGAACGGGGCCTGTGCAATGGGCTTGAGCGAAAACTATGGGTCTATCACGCGAGGGAAGATGGCCAACTTCTTCATCACTCGCCCTATCCCTTCCATAGAGTTCATTCCCTACGCCTATACAACCCCCATCGTAGAGCGGGTGTTCCTCCAGGGCGAAGAGTACGTATAGACAAAAGCGGAAACATACTCCACACCTACACTAAACAAACCGCCCCACGTCAGACCCAACATTTCGTCTGCATGGGGCGGTTTTCCAATCTTGTTTGCCATAAGCGTTTATGGCTTATAAAATCATAATACCTCACTTGTGAGGTTTCGCTGTCGATTTGTGTCAGGAAGGGCAGGGCAGGCGTTTTGTCATAGCGTTTGCCACGGCATGGCATTTAATATTGCCGGCTGTTGCAGCCAAACAGTAGGAGAGTGTGTCAAAGCTTCATGCACACTCCCTTTTGTATTTGTACTCGCCTATCAGGATAACAACTTCGGTTCTGTGCTTTCGGCATCTGAATCTCTCTGTCGAAATCAGCAGCTCCCACGCCTGCTGCCTAAAACCCTATACCTTTTTGACGAAAACCCTATACCTTTTCGGCAGAAACCCTATACCTTTTCGGCAGAAACCCTATACCCTTTCGACAGAAACCCTATACCCTTTCGATAGAAACCCTATACCCTTTCGGCAGAAACCCAC
>CAUVFB010000004.1:0-22982 GCA_963551095.1 uncultured Prevotella sp.
TCCCTTGGTTCTGCTCTTGGTTTATTTCAGTCTGTCCTTACGGGTATCTATGATTTATTTGCATACTGCTACACTCTTAATCAAGCTACTTACAGTTTACAAGGTATTCGTTATCTTTTTCAAAAGCACGAATGTCAGTCTGCAAATAATTTTGTACTTTTGTGCACTCGAACTGATGCCGCTGACGGCATTGGGCTGTATTATGATATATACAGAAAACTATTTGACTATAAATTTTTAGGACACGATGATTAAAAAGATCCTGATATCACAGCCGAAACCCTCCAGCGAGAAGTCTCCCTATTATGACATTGCAGAGGAATTGGGCGTAGAATTGGTATTCAGACCCTTCTTTCAAGTCGAAGGATTTTCGGCAAAAGAGTTTCGGCAACAGAAGATTAATCTGTTAGACTATTCGGCTGTGGTATTCACCTCACGTCATGCCATTGACAATTACTTCAATCTTGCCAAAGAAATGCGCATTACCATCCCCGAGACCATGAAATATTTCTGTGTCATCGAAACCATCGCGCTCTATATTCAGAAGTACGTTCAGTATCGTAAACGTAAGATTTTCTTTGGTAAATCAGGTAAGATCGACTCCCTGCTGCCCATTATGACGAGACATAAGGAAGAGAAATATCTCGTGCCACAGAGTTCTGCACATAACGATGCTATCAAGACGCTACTCGGAAACACTAAGTTGAAGCATACAGAATGTGATATGTACCGTACGGTTACCCGGGATTTGACAGACGAGGAGAAGAAATCGTTCGATTATGATATGCTTGTTTTCTTCAGTCCAACAGGTGTCCGTGCATTGAGGAAGAATCTACCAAACTTCGAACAAGGCGATATCAAGATAGCAGCCTTTGGTCCGGCTACTGCCAAGGAGGTGGTAGCACAGGGCTTACGACTTGACCTTGAAGCTCCATCACAGAAGCATCCCTCCATGACAGGCGCACTTCGCGCTTTTCTGAAAGAACAAAACGGAAAATAACTGATGACAGTTCGGCAGGTTGTCAGTTCGAACTCTTCATAAAATATGCTCATCACGCAAAAACAAACATTCCGAAAGCAGGAGCGGCTGTGCAGCAAAAAGCTCATTGATCGGCTTTTCTGCAAAGGCGGAAGCCACGCTCTGTCGGCGTTTCCCCTGCGGGCTGTTTATTGCGTGATGGATAGAACAGAAGACGAAAGTGTGCTGCAAGGCAGGGCACAGGTGCAGATTCTCATCAGTGTACCGAAGAAACACTTCAAGCACGCAGTAAAGCGCAACCGCGTAAAGCGGCAGGTTCGCGAGTCTTACAGGAAGAACAAGCATCTGTTAATCGATGCCATCGCAGTTGAACCACAGCGGTATCTGCTGTTAGCCTTTATATGGCTGGCAGACGAACTCCATACTTCGAAGAACGTAGAGAGTAAAGTTTGTAACTTACTGAAGCGGATTGGCGAAAGAGAAGCAATGCTTAAAACTACTGAGGAGCCCCCAAGAGATGACAGTTCCAACTCCTCTATGTAATAAGGTAAAGATGATGGTACGTCAAATACCGTGTATTGGTTCCCGTATGGTAGCATGGGTGTTGATTCTTCCTATACGTTTCTATCAGGCAGTCATCAGTCCCTACACCCCACCTTCGTGTCGTTTTACACCGACTTGTTCTGAGTATGCCAAGCAAGCATTGCTGAAACACGGTCCCATCAAGGGACTGGCACTTGCCTTTTGGCGCGTACTGAGATGCAATCCATGGGGTGGAAGTGGCTACGACCCTGTTCCGTAATCCGTCCTTTCAACCACAGCTATACGATAATAAAACAACAGACTCTAAAGAGATACAAAACTTTCGATAATGAAAAACTTTGTTGAAGAACTTCGCTGGCGCGGTATGCTGGCTCAGATAATGCCAGGAACAGAAGAACTCCTGCAAAAGGAAATGGTGTCGGCATACCTCGGTACTGACCCGACGGCAGACTCTCTGCATATCGGACACCTTTGTGGCATCATGATGCTACGCCACTTTCAGCGTTGTGGGCATAAGCCCTATCTCCTCGTGGGAGGGGCAACGGGAATGATCGGCGACCCTTCCGGCAAGAGTCAGGAGCGCAATCTGCTTGATGCCGATACCCTTTACAACAATCAGGAAGCCATCAAGAAACAGGCAAGCAAGTTCCTCGACTTCGACGGCAAGGAGCCGAACAAGGCCGAAATGGTCAACAACTACGACTGGACGAAAGACTTCAGCTTCCTCGACTTCGCACGTGAGGTGGGTAAACACATCACTGTCAACTACATGATGGCAAAAGACAGTGTGAAAAAGCGACTCAACGGTGAGACGAGCGATGGTCTGTCGTTTACTGAGTTTACCTATCAGTTGCTTCAGGGCTATGATTTCCTCTATCAGTACCAGCACTATGGCGTAAAGCTACAGCTTGGTGGCAACGACCAGTGGGGCAATATGACCACCGGAACCGAACTGATTCGCCGCACACTCGGCACGGAAGCCGAGGCGTTCTGCCTTACCTGCCCACTCATCACGAAAGCTGACGGGAAAAAATTCGGCAAGACGGAGAGCGGAAACATTTGGCTTGACCGCAAACGCACTTCTCCTTACGTGTTCTATCAGTTTTGGCTGAATGTCAGCGACGACGATGCCGAGAAGTATATCAAGATATTTACCTCGTTGGAGAAGGACGTTATCGACACACTTGTCGCTGAACACCGCCAGGATCCGGGTCGGCGCACTCTGCAACGCCGCCTTGCAGAGGAGGTTACACGGATGGTTCACTCGCAGGAAGACCTTGATATGGCAGTCGCAGCCAGCAATATTCTTTTCGGGAAATCGACCAAGGAGAATCTTCTACAGCTCGATGAACAGACTTTCAACGACGTATTCAAGGACGTACCCCACTTCGAGGTGTCGCGAGACGTACTGGGTCAGCCGGCCGTAGACGTTTTCAATCAGGACGGGATGACCATCTTCCCCAGCAAAAGCGAGATGCGCAAGCTCGTCAAGGGAGGTGGCGTATCGCTGAACAAGGAGAAGCTGCAAGCGTTCGACCAACCGATTACCTCAGAAGACCTCATCGACGGTAAATATCTTCTCGTTCAAAAGGGCAAAAAGAACTATTCGTTGATCATCGTCAAGTAATATAAGGCGACTGTATCAGTGACTATGCGTTCCCGATACAGTCTCTTCCTTTTCTAATCATCCGTTATTGCGGTCAAGCCCGATACGGCTTCCGCCTCAATCCTTTACTCTTCCTACTCATGAACCGATCCGGAAAAAGCAGCATCAGGCAAGGATTCCTTTTCTATCTCCTTGCTACCATGGCCTTGGCAGCTATCTTCTTTTCCTACCTATTCAATGGCACCAGTACAGGTGTAATGGATCTGCTTGGTTGGATTTACTTTGTGTCGTCATGTATCACGCACGCTGCTATCTTTGCCCTTATTCCTTTTCTTGTCATTCAGCTTCCGTTGGTGGTATTAGGTTGCCGGCAACGGCTGACCGGAACGTTGCTTTCCATCGTCTACGCACTGATGTTTATCGTGGCTGTAGCCAACAGCTACGTCTACAGCATCTATCATTTCCATATTAACGGACTCGTTCTGGAGATGCTGACTGCCCCCGGTGCGTCAGAAATATTCGTCTTCAGTATATGGGAGTATGCCAAGGCGGCAGGGCTTGCGACACTCTTCTGTCTCCTGAGTTTCACACTGTCCCGTCTCGCAAGATTCATCGACGAAAGGGTTATTATCCACCATTTCTACCGGAACAGTCTGTCGCTGCTCCTCGTCTTCGCCTTTCTCTCACAGGGAATCCACATTTACGGCAGTGCGACGATGAAGTCGTCTGTCGTTGAGACTACCGATGTGTTGCCCTATTACTTTCCCCTGCGTGCCAACAGACTCTTGGAGAAACTCGGAATTGTAGATGTCAATCAGCTCAGCCAGATACGTTTCCAAAGCAACGGAACGAACGTTGCCTATCCGCTCCAGCCCCTGAAAGCTGTCAAACCAGCCCGACAGCTGAACGTTGTCATCCTCTGCATTGACTCGTGGAGTCCCCGTACACTGACAAGGGAGTGCACCCCGAATATCTGCGCCTTTGCCGACAGTGCCGAACAATATCCCCATCACATCAGTTCCAGCAATGGGACGCGCGGCGGAATCTTCGGGATGTTCACGGGAATATCCGCCTATTACTGGAAGAGTTTCGAGTATTCGAACATCCAACCCTTGCTTATCACCCGGCTGCTGAAGGCCGGCTACAAGGTGCAAGCGTATCCCAGTGCGACGCTCGAGTATCCGCCGTTTGCCAAAATGATATTTCGCGATGTCCGAGGACTCAACGTCAGCACACCCGGCAAGACCGTCTATGAGCGCGATACACGCATCACGCGCAACTTCCTGTCCGACATCGACCGTTACAACGGGCATCAGCCGTTCTTCTCGTTCGTCTTCTACGACCTTGCACATGCCATCGAACTGCCCCGCGACAAGCAGTACCGCTTCCGTCCTTCCTGGGAGTATGCCGACTATATGAAGCTCGGAAAAGATACCGACCCGACCCCGTTCTTCAATCTCTACCGCAACTGCGTGGCCGAAGCCGACTCGCTTATCGGGCTTGCACTCGACAAGCTTCGGGCAAAGAACCTGCTTCGGAACACCATTGTCATCATCACGGGCGACCACGGACAAGAGTTCAACGAAAACCACAACAACTATTGGGGGCATTCCTCCGATTACTCGCAGTATCAGACCACCACGCCTCTCATCTACTATTATCCCGGATGCCGACCCGGCAAGCGCAGCTACCGCACCACTCACTATGACCTCGCGCCCACACTGCTCCACCAAGTACTCGGCATAGCCAATCCGCCGTCCGACTATTCGATGGGGAAGTATCTCCACGACCCCTCGCCGCGCGACTGGCACCTCGTCGGAAGCGACCTCTACTACGCTTTTATCCGCAGCGACGGAACAATCATCGAGAAACAGGGGACAGGTAATCTCAAGGTGATGGATGCTCACATGCGCCCCATCCCCGGCTATCCGATCAGTCCGCGCCAGCTCCACGAGGCCATCACCCACATGAATCGCTTCTTCAAGCCATAGTCTTTCAGAAAGCAGAGGCCGGTTCCACCCGTTTTATCCACCATTTCCCATTCTGTTTACTTCTATTGAGAAGAAGCAGTAGGTAAGAATAAAAGGGAAGGCAAGGATATGGAAAAGATTAATTGTAAGGTTTTTTCTACACCGGCTCGGGTATAGCCCACCAAAGTCCGTACCTTTGCCTACCAAAGGTATATACTTAGGCCACCAAAGGTATATACTTTGCCTGCCAAAGGTATATACTTTGGTCAGTATTCCATAATACTTTGATTTTCAACAACTTAAGAAAGAGTTGAAAACAGTTGTGCTTTGTAAAGAAAAATACCGATTAATCGACATCGAACTATTCAGACGCACAGCCTGGAATGAGCAGGGATATTCCTGTAAAGGGAAGAGAATACATGATTTGGGGAGCTTGCTGAAAATGATTAACTTTGCAGGCACGAAAGAATAAAGTGTATATGCGAGATCTCACAAATGCCGATTTGGCAGAACTCCTCAATAAAGATATATTTCATAAGATATCAGAAGCAGCCGACAAGCTGGGACTGGAATGCCATGTCGTGGGCGGATACGTGCGCGATCTCTTCCTCGAGCGTCCTTCGAACGATATAGATGTGGTCGTTGTCGGCAGTGGCATTCAGGTGGCAAGTCGGCTGAAGTCGATGCTCGGCCGGAAAGCTTGCCTGTCAGTCTTTAGGAATTTCGGTACGGCACAGGTGAAATACAAGGGGATGGAGATTGAATTTGTCGGCGCACGGAAGGAAAGCTACAGCCACGACAGTCGCAAACCCATCGTAGAGGATGGTACGCTCGAAGACGATCAGAACCGTCGCGACTTTACCATCAATGCACTTGCGGTATGCCTGAATCATGATCGTTTCGGGGAACTGACCGACCCTTTCGGCGGCATTGACGATCTGTGGGATGGCATCATAGCCACTCCGCTCGACCCCGACATCACTTTCTCTGATGATCCACTGCGAATGATGCGTTGCATACGTTTTGCGACGCAACTTAACTTTCTCATTGAAGACGAAACACTGAAGGCCTTGGAACGGAATGCGGAGCGAATTAGAATTGTCAGCAGTGAACGCATTGCCGACGAGATAAACAAGATTATGGCGACCCGTACGCCCAGCAAAGGGTTCATAGATCTTCAGCGATGCGGGCTTCTCGGGATTATCCTTCCCGAACTGGTAGCTCTTGACATTGTTGAGACGCGCAATGGCAGGTCGCACAAGAACAATTTCTATCATACGCTTGAAGTTCTCGACAATGTCTGCTGCCGGACTGACAATCTGTGGCTACGCTGGGCAGCTCTCTTCCACGATATTGGAAAACCGAAAAGTAAACGGTGGGATCCGTCTGCAGGCTGGACATTTCATAACCATAACTATATCGGGGCAAAAATGATTCCATCCATTTTCCGTAGGATGAAGCTGCCGATGGACAGCAAGATGAAGTTTGTCAGAAAGCTGGTCGACTTGCACATGCGTCCTATTGTGATTGCCGACGACGAGGTTACCGATTCAGCTGTCCGGCGACTGATGAACGATGCCGGCGACGAAATAGATGCTTTGATGACACTCTGTGAAGCCGATATCACCAGCAAGAACAACGCGAAAAAGCAGCGGTTCCTGAATAACTTTAGGCTGGTTCGCGAAAAGCTCGCAGACCTGAAAGAGCGCGACTATCGGCGTGAGTTCCAGCCCTGCATTGACGGCAACGAGATTATGGAGATGTTTCATCTCAGGCCTTGTCGCGAAGTGGGGGAACTGAAGAAGTTTCTGAAAGATGCTGTACTCGACAATCGTGTTCCCAACGAGCACGAGCCACTGATGGTGTTGCTGAAAGAGAAAGCAAGAGAGATGGGATTATAAGTTGGTAGGGAACATTGCTTGATTTCGGGTGCGCGCCTCACGGCGTTTCCCCTCATCTTGCAACTATTCTGTTATCCTTCGTTCATCTTTACCTTATGAACGTACCTATTGTTAACCTGAACAATCGCTATTGTCCTTACCTTTCAAATAACTAAAAACCTAAACAATCTAATAACCTAAATGTCTGTATGACGTGTGCAAAGGTAAGTCGGCTTACTGATCCGGCAAGCACTTCTGAGAAGAAAGCTGTAGGACTTGCAGCTTTTTTGACACTTGTCAACAACTATGATAAATGTCAAGCAGGCTTTGCTGCCTGGTCGGATCAGGCTGGCCGGTTCAGGAGCGCACCTTGAAGATGATCCTGCAGCGACAGACTTCCACTTCGCCTGGTGTGGCATCAGCCTTCTTGGTGATTCTGACCTTATACTCTGAATCTTCCCTCTGTCCGCAGTTTTCTTTCAATACAGGGAAGCTGTAAAAGTTCAGCCTGTCGCCTTGATGTGCCTCGGCCACGTATGCGATGTCAAGCCGCTGGATGGAATTCCGACCGTGCCAATCCAGGTTCCATAGGTTGAGCAGATGTTCGATATACTTTATTGAGTTGATGTGTCCGTTCATATCCACGTCGCTGTAATGGGTGTCAATCGCACAGATCCACTCTCCGGCTTCGTCTATTCTTACGCGTGAGGCCTTGTCCATCTGTAATGGGTGTGATTTGTCTATGTATTGGGTGATGATTCCATCACGGACAGCAAGAATATCTACAGGCTGCCGCGAAATTGTGTCTATCATGGCCCAAATACTGTGCCCATAACTATAGATGCGACCGCTTTTGCCGACTACCCTGAAACAGCGACTCGTGAAGAATCGCATTGCACTCTCTACCCACGTCTCTACTGTAAACCTGTCGTAAGCCGCGGGCATTTCGTCTATCTCTAAGGCTAGCCGGCTCAGCACCCACGTCCGGTTGAGCGTATTGAGGTAGCCCATCCCGATTCCTCGCTCATGACTGTGAAAATCAGCTGCATTGAGCAGATGGTTGCCCAAATGACCCAGGAAAAGGCGGCGGGCGAAGTCGCAGTGGAATGGTTCGGCTGTGAATTCGTAACAACCTATTGTCGGAAGTATTTCCATGATGCTGTACTTTTTCTGCTTTCTATATTCAAAAACAAGGCACAGCCTCCCCAACGGAGTGCCATGCGCCTTGCCAGTCATTTGGATAAAAAACTAAAAACAATTATGCGAAGATGTATATTCTTATCCGAGGAAATGCATTTTGCCAATAAAGAAAAGGAGCACGTAACCCAAAACGATTGAGATAAGTCCGCAGACGAGTCCCGTCCTGAGCATATCCTTCTGCTGAATCAGCCCCGTCGAATAGGCAATCGCATTAGGCGGCGTTGAAATTGGCAGGCACATCGCTGTCGATGCAGCTATGGCAATTCCGATAAGCACCGTACTTGTTCCTCCGATCGAACCGAGCTTGTCTCCCATACCGCGGCACACTACGGCGAGAATCGGTACCAAGAGTGCAGCCGTTGCCGTGTTGGAGATAAAGTTAGAGAGAAAATAGCAAATCAGTCCCGAGATGGCGAGAATTGCCACCGGACTCCAGTTGCCGAAAGGTATGCTCTCAATTGCAGCGTCCGCCAACCCCGTTCCGTTCATCCCTAAACCGATGGCAAATCCACCTGCGACCATCCAAATTACGCTCCAGTTGATTTCCTGCATGTCCTTGGCTGTAATCACACCCGTTATGGCGAAAATACCCATTGGAATCATCGAAACAGTATTGGTGTCAATACCCGTTACGTCTTTGGGGACGACCCAAAGCAGAATCGTTATGATGAATGTTGCAATAACTACCCACATCCGCCAGCCACGGTGTATTTCGCCGTCGATTTTCAGGTGGATCGTCTTCTGGGTGAATGGAAAGAACCAAAGAATTACCCGCCACGAAATAATCAGCAGTACAATGACCAGCGGAAACATGAACAGCATCCAGTGCAGAAAGTCAATATTCATGTTCAGACCCGCCGGGTCGTTGAGGTATTTCAGAGCTATCAAGTTCGGAGGTGTACCGATGGGCGTCCCCATTCCCCCTAAATTGGCTGCGATGGGAATCGACATTGTCAGCGCAATCCGCCCTTTTCCGTTGGCAGGCAGTGCGGCGAAAACCGGAGCTAAAAACGTCAGCATCAAAGCAGCCGTAGCAGTGTTTGAGATAAACATTGAGAACAGCCCTGTAATCAGTAGGAACCCCAATAGAACGTACTCGCTCCGACTACCGAAAGGCTTAATGAGATTGCGTGCCAGCAACGTATCCAGTCCTGATTTCGAGGCAGCGATGGCCAAAACGAAGCCGGCTAGAAAGAGCATGATGATAGGGTCGGCGAAAGACGCCATAATATCTTTCGAATCAAGAAGTTCCTCGATATCATCCCCCTTGAAGAAAGCAAAAGCATTCTTAGAAACAGAGACGCACATGATCATCATAATTGACAAAGATGTCGCCCAGGAAGGGATACACTCAGTAAGCCAGGCTAACGTTGCAAAGACAAAAGTCGCAATAATCCGCTGCTGGACGACTGTCAGCCCACTGATACCGAACACATTTGCCGGCAGATTCCATACAATCGCCGTAATCAAAATGATTCCGGCAAGCATCCACACTCTCTTCATATCGGTGTGGCTGGAAAGCACATTAGATTTCTCTTCAGACATGGTATACAATGTTTAGTGAATAGATTCTGCTCAAGGCACTTCTGCCACGAAGCCAGCCACGAAAGTACGCATTTAATTCTGAAAACAGACAAAAGCCAATACTTTTTTGTACTTTTGCGCAAAAAATCAACCCACATGTCTCACCGCAAACTTCCCCTATCCCTACTATTATTACTCATCGTAGCCAGCTGTCAGCCCAAACGCAGCAAGCCCGCCGACAGACGACACTCCGGGGAGATCATTTTCAGATACGCCCGAAACATCAGCATCACCCGTGATAGCAACACCTACCGCGTCGTTCTCGCTGACCCATGGCATCCCGGCCAATCCCTGCGCACCTACCTCCTCCTCGCCCCGGGAGCCGCCCAACCGCGCAATGCAGACCCTGCCACGACACTGCGCATCCCTCTCCGACGAAGCCTCATCTTCACCACAGTCCATGCAAGTCTCATCGAAATGCTTCACGTACAGCGTGCCATTGCCGGCGTAGCAGATGCAGAATACATGCTTATTCCCGACATACGCCGACGTCTCCGAAACCCGACCGATTCCTTTCCTATTGCTGACTGCGGCAGCACCCTCTCTCCTAACATCGAGAAGATCATCGACCTCAGCCCCGATGCCATTTTCCTCTCACCTATGGAAAACTCCTCAGACCATGGGCGGCTCGGGCAAGCGGGCATACCACTCATCGAATGCGCTGAATATATGGAATCCTCTGCCCTCGCCAGGGCGGAGTGGATGAAGTTTTACGGACTCCTCTTCGGCTGCGCACGTCAGGCCGATTCACTCTTTTCCCTTGTCGAAAGAAGCTACCGCCGTCTGGAAAGAAAGGCTGCCCAAGCGAAAATCACCCGCAGCGTGCTCCCAGACCGCCGTACCGGCGACGTATGGTATATGCCCGGAGGACAAAGTAGCATCGGACGCATCTATAAGGATGCCCACGGAAGATATGCATTCGCTGCCGACCGGCACTCGGGCAGCCTCGCACTCCCCTTTGAAACTGTGCTTGACAAGGCCGGACAAGCCGATTTTTGGATTCTTCTTCACAACGGTCCAATCGATCGACACCGCCTCCTTGACGAATTTCCCGGCTATGCAGCTCTGCGCCCCATGCGCACCGGAGAAATATACGGCTGCAGGATTGACCGGATTCCCTACTTCGAAGAAGTCAGCTGGCGACCGGATCGTCTCCTCTGCGACCTCATCCAGCTCTTCCACCCCGATATCCGAATCGCACCTCTACGCTACTACCGGCGCATTCCGTCGGAAGCGAAAGGAGAGAAGAAGTGATACGAATCAAATGGTACCCAAGACAACCCTCCTCATCATCTCAGCCATCGTCGTCCTATTCATCGCCAATATCGCCGCAGGCTCCGTACACATTCCTCCAGCCGACATCCTCGACATTCTCCTCGGACAATTCGAAGGACGCCAGAGCTGGAGATACATCATCCTCGAAAGTCGGCTCCCCCAAGCACTGACGGCACTCCTCGCCGGAGCTGCACTCTCTGCAAGCGGACTGCTCCTGCAAACCACTTTCCGCAACCCGCTGGCAGGCCCCGACATATTCGGAATCACATCCGGAGCAGCCCTCGGCGTAGCCACCGTGATGCTCGTTCTCGGCGGAAGCCTCTCCGTAGCAACCCTTTCAGCAATAGGATTTGCCGCCGTACTCACCGCAGCACTCATCGGAGCACTCACCGTAACAACCCTCATACTGCTCTTTTCAACCCTCGTGCGTAGTAACGTCATGCTGCTCATCGTCGGAATCATGATCGGCTATCTGTCCTCATCGGCTGTATCACTGATGAACTTCTTTGCTACCGCTGAAGGAGTACGAAACTTCCTACTTTGGGGAATGGGCAGCTTCTCAGGAGTCTCGCGCTCCCACCTGCCCGCATTCGCACTCACTCTACTCGCCGGACTCACCGCCTCCCTACTTCTTTCCAAACCGCTCAACACCCTACTGTTCGGCACCCAGTATGCCGCCGGACTCGGCATCAGAGTCCGCCGGATTCGCAACCTGTTACTCCTCGTAACCGGCCTTTTGGTTTCCACCGTTACCGCCTACTGCGGTCCCATTTCCTTTATCGGACTGGCTACTCCCCACCTCGCCCGCCTCATTCTCTCCAGCGGAGACCACCGTCGGCTGCTCCCCATCACCATCCTCTGTGGAGCAGCAGTCGCACTGCTCTGCAATCTCCTCACCGTCCTCCCAACCGACGGCCAACTCCTCCCCCTCAACGCCATGACTCCCCTTATCGGTGCACCCATCATCCTCTATGTCCTTCTGAAAAGATAGATAGGAAAGTATTGCTGTCTGCCAAAAGCCTTGTCCCATGACCACACATCTATCATCTGTCTTAGAACTTGGCCTTTTCTGATTCACTTTATAACGAATCATAAAGCACGTTATAACGGATTATAAAGCACTTTATAACGAATTATAAAACGCGTTATAACGGATTATAAAGCACTTTATAACGAATTTAGACAGCCAATTACCGATGTGCAAGCGAATCCACTCTTAAAGAACTAAAAGCGGTTACGTGGAGGTGCGTTTAGCTGTTCCCAGGCGTTTTATAGACAGTTATATGAGCTATATGAACCCCATCAAACCATTTTGTAGGGAGTTGGCAGCATAGGTGGAGTAAAGTTCCGATTACGGGAAAGGGTAAGTCGGAAGAGGTAAAAAAACGAGGGTGTGCCCATTTTGACACACCCTCGCTTCGCTCCTACATCGGATGAAACTTAATAACAACAGTTAGGTATAACGAAGAATCTGTCCGACATCAAGATTGTTTTGTCTTAAATTGGGGTTGAGTCTGCGAAGCTGCTCAACAGAAACTCCGTATCTTCTTGCGATTGAATAGAGCGTCTCGCCTGCTGCTACCTTATGGTACAGAATCTGTGGGGTACTTGCCGGATGGGCTGCATTGCGCTCGCGATTGGAATAGTCGGTGTTGTATGTCCGCTCATTTTTCTGCTTCCATGACCCGCCGGTACTCCCCTTGCGTCCTTGAATATTCTCCTTGGAGTAGCCGAGGCTTGAAGAAGTGCCGCGGAGCGCAGTAGCTTGTGCCGATTCACTGTCTATGTTGCTTTTGCGGAAGACGTAGTAGTCGCCTGTAACGTCTTGATGAGCGAAGTCGAAGAAGAGGGCGGGGTTGAGTGCTACACCGCACAGACGAGTCTCAAAATGCAGGTGTGAACCGGTGGAACGTCCTGTGTTGCCACCGAGTCCGATAGGTTGGCCGGCTCTCACCGTCTGATTCTCTGATACAATCTGCTTGGACAGATGGCCGTAAATGGTCTCAAGACCGTTGTTATGGCGGATGACGATGTACTTACCGTAGCCGTTTGCGTCGTATTTCACCATGCGGACTTTGCCTGAGAAAGCTGCCCGAATGGTGTCGCCGATGTATACTTTAATATCAAGTCCCTGATGGCGACGCCCCCAACGGCGGCCAAAATTGCTGGTAATCACACGGCTTGGGGTTGGCATATGGAAGCCGCGGAGATCTATTTTATAAACTTCGGGAAGAGCAGTCGGACGATGTGCGTAGGTGTTATTCCAGTCGCTGTAAAGCTCGGAAGAAGGTTCTTCGATGGCTTCGGCTTCCTGAAGTTTTTTAACGACGATGGTATCTATTGATTTGGTTCTGCGGTCGACGGGTGCCTGACGTGCCAATAAGTCCTGGGCACAGACTGGTATCGCTGTAACGGTGAAGATTGCTGATAATGCGAAATATCTAACTATTCTTTTGAAAGTCATAAATTAATTTCTTTGTCCGGTTATTTTTGCTTGGAGTCAGACTTCCAACTCCTCTTAAAAAGCTGTAGTTGAGTATGACAAACGCCAACTAAGCATTAAAAGACGTTGCAAAGATAGGGAAAAAATGACCATCTAAGTTCTCTGTTAACAGATTTTATTGCCATCAGTGGCAGGTGATCATAGATTGATAAACAAAGGTACGTATATCCGTTACGGCTTTATAACGTGTGAGTTAAAAGAAACAGACACAGGTTTTTCCTAAGAAATGGAAGCCCAATCCGCATTAGTCTTTCTTAACTCTTTAAGCCTTGACCAAAGCAAACTATAGGCCGATTTGCTACAGGTAGGGTCGTCGTCTATGACTTTCTGCGCCTCCTCGCGTGCCATCTGTACTAATTGGCCATCACGTGCAATATCTGCTATTTTCAGTTGGAAAGCAATGCCGCTTTGTTGAGTGCCTTCAAGGTCGCCGGGACCACGTAGCTTGAGGTCGGCTTCGGCTATTTCGAATCCATCGTTGGTCTGACACATGATGTCAATACGCTTTCGCGTCTCCTTTGCCAATTTGTAGCCGGTAACGAGGATGCAATAACTTTGGTCGGCACCACGCCCCACACGCCCCCGAAGCTGATGAAGCTGTGAAAGTCCGAAGCGTTGAGCATCAAGGATTACCATTACGCTCGCATTAGGAACATTGACTCCTACCTCAATAACGGTGGTGGCAACGAGAATCTGGGTTTCGCCTTTGACGAACTTTTCCATCTCGGTTTCCTTCTCCTTGTCTTTCATCCTGCCGTGGATCTTGCTCATCCTGAATTCCGGAAAGGCCTCTTTCAGCGTTTCATATCCGTCTTCGAGATTCTTCAAATCCATTTTCTCGCTTTCCTTGATGAGAGGAAAGACAATGTAGACTTGCCTACCCTGTTGTATCTGTTTGCGGATTCCGGCATAGAGTGAGGTCATCTGCTTGTCGTAACGATGGACAGTTTCGATCGGTTTGCGTCCCGGCGGCAGTTCGTCTATGATACTTACGTCCAGGTCGCCGTAGATGGTCATGGCAAGTGTTCGGGGTATCGGGGTGGCTGTCATCACCAATATGTGAGGTGGGTTCTTGCTCTTTGCCCACAGCTTGGCACGCTGGGCTACACCGAAGCGATGCTGTTCGTCAACCACGGCAAGTCCGAGGCGGCTGAACTGCACCTTGTCTTCGATGATGGCGTGAGTGCCTACCAATATATTGATGGAGCCGTCGAGTAGTCCGTCAAGAATTTCGCGTCGTCTTGTCCCTTTCACGATGCCTGTCAGCAACTCTACGCGAACATTCATACTTTGTAGAAACTCTTTGATGGTCTGTAAATGTTGTTCAGCGAGAATCTCGGTGGGAGCCATCATACATGCCTGGAAACCGTTATCAATGGCTATCAGCATGGACATCAGGGCAACGAGTGTCTTCCCCGAGCCGACATCACCTTGCAAAAGTCGGTTCATCTGCCGTCCGCTTCCCATATCATTACGAATTTCGTGCATCACTCGCTTCTGTGCCCCTGTTAATTCGAAAGGCAGATTATGGGTGTAGAACCAGTTAAACTGTGCCCCTACCCGACGGAAAACGTAGCCTCGGTACTTGCGTCGATGCTCGCTGGCATAGCGGAGAATATTCAGCTGAACATAAAAAAGCTCTTCAAACTTCAGCCTCAACCGGGCGCGCTGTGTATCGTCGACGCTTTTCGGATAGTGGATCTTGCGTAGAGCCGCATCGCGCGAAATAAGATGTAGGCGACTGATAATGAAGTCGGGGAGTGTTTCAGCCAATGGCTCGGTGAGTTTGGAGAGTAAAGTCTTGGTCAATCGCTCCATGGCACGTGAGTTAATACCCGCTTTTTTCATCTTCTCCGTGGTAGAGTAGAAAGGCTGCATGCCCATATCATTGAGCTGAAGCTGTGAAGCGTCGTCTATATCCGGGTGTGAAAACTGAAACCGTCCACCGTATACGGTGGGCTTTCCGAATACGATGAATTCCTTTCCGATGGTGTAGTTTTTATAGATATACTGCCCACCGTTGAACCAAACGAGGTCGCAAATGCCATGTCCGTCGGTGAAATGTCCGATGATGCGCTTCCGCCGCTTGCCCGTCTCTACTTCCTCGAATCTCATAATATGCCCTTTTATCTGTACGAAAGGCATATCCAGGGTCAGTTCGGAGATGTGGTACACTTTCGAGCGATCCACGTATTTGTAAGGGAAACATTCCAATAGGTCGCCATAAGTGCTGATACCAAGTTCATTATTCAGCAGTAGCTTTCTGTTGGGACCTACTCCAGGCAGGTACATAATATCCTGAGACAGAACATCCATAGTAAAGAACTCTTCAGACCAATAATTCTGCTACCTTTAGGTCGTGGGGAGTAGTCAGTTTGATGTTCTCCCGATTCCCCGCTACCATTGTTATCTTGCAGCCTATGCTCTCTGCCACACTGGCATCGTCAGTGAATGATGATTGCTCGCCTTGGTCGAAAGCCTGCTTGATGAGCGAAATGTCGAAGACCTGCGGTGTCTGCACGATGCGGTAATCGCTCCGAAGAACATTCTTTCCGTTGCCCTCGCTGCCGACATAGCGTAAGGTGTCGGTAACGGGAAGCACAGGGATGGCAGCATGACTCGTTGCTGCTGCATCATAACAGCGGGCAATGGTGTCTGATGATACGAAAGGGCGCACGCCATCGTGAATAGCTACCAGTCCGCGTTCGCTGTCGGGTATTAGTGCAAGCCCATTTTTTGACGACTGAAACCGGGTGTCGCCACCATCTGCCAACAGGTAAGGTTCCTTGAAATCATACTGACGGCACAAATCTTTCCAGTAGTTTTGTTGGCTTTTGGGCAAAACGAGTATGACACGGATGTCCTTGTCGTAGGCATGAAAACGCCCGATAGTGTGCATCAGTACTGGTTTTCCACCCACGGAGAGGAACTGTTTGGGTATTCCGCTACCCATCCGTTGTCCCTTTCCGCCTGCAACAATGATGGCGTATTTTATCATGTCAGTGTAAGGCAATCAGCTCGTTGATGAGCATTCCATTTCTCACTTCGTCGGCTTTTTCGGCCGACGTCAGCTGCTCGAGAATTTTGAAACTGTAGACAAAGGCGGCAGCCGGTCCTTTGCCGGTTGTTATATTGTCGTCGACTGTGCACAATTCGCCTGTATATTCAGCCCCTGCAAGAAACTTGTCAAAGCCCGGATAGCAGGTGGCTTGCTTGCCGTTGAGTATGCCGAGTGCGCCCAATACCATCGGGGCAGCACAAATGGCACCTATCTGTTTGCCACTCTTGAAATGGCGGAGCAGTGCCTGCCCTATGCGACTGTCGTCTTTCAGATTCTGCGCGCCCGGCATTCCACCGGGAAGTAGCAGCATGTCGGCATCACTGAAGTCTTTGATTTCTTCCAGCATCAAATCGGCTCGGATGGTTACACCATGTGCCGATTCTACCCACTCGCTGCCACTGATGCTGACAGTCTTTACCTCGACACCTCCACGGCGGAGAATATCAACTGGTGCCAATGCTTCGACATCTTCGAAACCTGTGGCGAGAAATTCATATACCTTTGCCATTATATTCTGTTTTGTAAATCTGTATTGTCGATTTATTTCTTTACATTTGCAACTCAACGTGCTTGCAAATGTACTAAAATATTGCGATTCAGAAACCATTAGCGAAGTAAAACATAGATGGAAGACGGGAATATAATTGAAAGGAGAATGCGCTTTGCCATCTTCGGAAACGACCACAGAAACCTGGAACTAAGCCGGATGAGAGAACTTGCTGGATGTTTAGAAGAGCGGCGGGCAGAGGTATACGTGGAGCAGGGCTTTGGGAAGAAGCTGAAGCAGACGTTGAAAGCCGACCTTGCTGTTACCGGCTTTTTCGAGGCGTTGGACTTCGGTGTCGACTTCGTCATCTCCATGGGGGGCGACGGCACATTCCTGCAAGCAGTCAGCAAGGTCGGAGCCAAGGGCACGCCTATTATTGGTGTTAATATGGGGCGGCTGGGATTCCTTGCCAATGTGAATCCATCTGAGATTCGAGATATGATTGACGATGTCTATGCGGGAAACTACGTCATCGACGAGCGGTCGGTCATTCAGATGGAGCTTGAGGGAGAGGGATCTGTGGGTAATCCTTACGCACTGAACGACGTAGCGATACTCAAACGCGACAATGCATCGATGATTTCCATCCGCACCAGCATTGACGGCGAGTATTTGGTAACTTATCTTGCCGACGGTCTCGTCGTCAGTACGCCCACCGGCTCTACGGCTTACTCGCTCTCAAATGGCGGCCCTATCCTTGTTCCCCAAACACACACCATCAGCCTGACACCCGTTGCCCCTCACAGTCTGAACATCCGTCCGATTGTTGTCGGCGACGATGTTGCCATCCGACTGGAGGTGGAAAGCCGCAGTCACCACTACCTGGCCGCTGTCGACGGACGTTCGTCGAAACTACGCGAGGGGACGGTAGTTGTCATCCGCAAGGCTCCTTTCCGTGTGCGTATTGTGAAGCGAACCGACAGCCTGTTCTTTTCGACTCTTCGCAACAAGCTGATGTGGGGAGCCGATACAAGGGAATAAGTGAAGAGGGATAATGGACAACAACAGAACAAAGTAATCGCCCGAATCTATCCCAATCGGTTTTTCAGCCGCTCTGCTGAGCGAGAAACACGCCTGTTCGCTGGGCTTTTCTTTTTCCTGCCATTTGTCGGGACGCCTGCAACGGCGTTGTACTTTGAACACCAATTTTGCTTTGGCGTCTTCGACAGCCGTTGCAAGCCTCCTGCCGTTTATCAGGATGTCTGCCTATGCCGTGCAAGGCTGATAACCGATTGGGGGGTATAACTGTATGACGTGGTATAGACGATCCGCCACTTGAGGTTCTCGCTCATATCGAGAAGCGTTTCTTTGTGGATGCTGACGGGCAGCAGTACGCCCGAGACTTCCCTGCATTCAATGCCTTCTTCCGAGTCGGTTCCGTGGCTGTACATCCGACAAATCTGCCAAATATCGGCGGCCACGTGCAGTTCGTAATGAACCGACTTCAGTATGTGGATTCTCCGTCCGTCCTCGTCGTAACTGCCGGCATACTGTAGTCGTTCTCCGCCGCTTGCCTCTTTCTTCCTTAGTTTTCTGATTCTGCTGTACATCCTGTCATACGGTATGTCGGTCATATCCCAGTCTTTATTAAGAAACGCCTGTTTCTCCTCAGTGGTCAGCCCCTCATTGCAGCCGGCAATGATGCCGCCGAATGCCGAGATGCTGCCCGAGTCGAACTGTATGTCCCGCCTTACGCATACCGCCAGGTCGGGATATTTCTCCATGCACTTGAATATCTTCTTATAGCCGAACAAAGCCGCTGCCATTCTGACTGCACTGCGGAAGCCCGGGGGAAAGTCGCAATAGTTGCCGGTAGATTCTATCCTGCATCCGGCAACGGCGTGGAAGTTTTTCAGCTGCTTCTTCAGTTTCGGAACGGCTACGAGATGGTTCATGATAGTGGTGGTCATGTCGGTGGCGACTACCACTTCGCTCATGTCAATGGGCGATTCGGACAGCCGGACGCTGATGTCGGCATCGTGCCCTTCAGCGAGGATTACGGCAACGTGCCGGGCAGCGTATCCGAGGAGCGATATGCGCAGGTCGTATGTTCCCGCGGACAGGTCAGCAATGGCGAAGCGTCCGTATTTATCGGCAGAAGTTGCCCTGTGAGCCTTGTCGATGGTGATGGTCGCGAAAGGCAGCGGTTGGTTCAGACTGTCGGCGACTGTGCCCGTTATCGTCATGGCGCATGCACACATAGGGATCAGGGCAAGGAGTGATGCTGATAAGAGTTGCTTACAGATGTTCATAGTTCTTGCTTTTATTTATTACGATTCATTGTGCAAAAATAGTGATTTCCCTGTGAGCCATATTCCTTTCGTGAGAAAAAAAGCTTCACGATACCACCCTAATCGCACTGAAATTATGTGGTGCAGAATAACCCGCTTTGCGCAGGAATATCTATCTTTGCAGGCTGCAACAAGAAACGGATAACAATTAATATAAAGGAAACAATGGAAAAGAAGGTAATCTTTCTCACAGGTGCAAGTAGTGGCATCGGATTTCAGACAGCAGAAATGCTGGCAAAGCAAGGGCACATTGTCTACGGTACCGCACGTCGGACAGAGAAGATGGAACCTCTAAAGGCTTTCAGCAATGCCTTGAGAATGGAAGCCCGACCATTTGGTATCAACGTAGCCATCATAGACATAGGTAAGTCTCACTATGAAAATCTGTAATCGAAAAGAAGCCGTCGCGAAGATGAACCGGCTGGCAGACGAAGGCAGGGCTTTTGTCTTTATCATCAGTTATGACGGGCAGCGTGCCTACGTGGAACCCGACGGCGAAATCGACAGCTCCGAACTGCTGTATGCCTTTCCCGAAGCGAGCAACGTGCCGGAGAAGAGGGCTTGCAGCGATGCTGCCGTGGAGTGGGATTTCGTTCCTCCCTCCCGAAAGGTCTACGAACGGAGCATCAACTATGTGAAGCAAAACCAGCGGGCAGGCAACAGCTATCTGACCAATCTCACCTGTCGGATTCCGATAACGACCAATCTGTCAATGTGTGATATCTTCCTGCGCTCGAAAGCCCTCTACCGCTGCTGGGTGAAAGGGCAGTTTGTCTGCTTCTCACCCGAAATCTTCGTCCGCGTAAAAGAGGGAGTCATCCGCTCCTTCCCGATGAAAGGAACCATAGATGCCGCATTGCCCAATGCTGAGGCTGTATTGATGGACAACCGGAAAGAGGCTGCCGAGCATGCAACGATAGTAGACTTGATACGCAATGACCTCAGTATGGTTGCCGATCATGTGCGTGTAGACAGATACCGGTACGTAGACCGGCTGACAACCAACAAGGGAGAAATCCTCCAAACCAGCTCGGAAATATCCGGACAGCTCTCCGGTTATTATTGCAGCCATATTGGCGATTTGCTTTTCAAGCTCCTTCCGGCCGGCTCCATCACGGGGGCTCCGAAGCAGAAAACGATTGAAATCATTGCAGAGGCGGAGCATTACGACCGCGGCTTCTATACGGGGGTGATGGGATATTGTGCCGACGGAGAGATAGACAGTGCCGTAATGATTCGCTTTATCGACTCCGAGAACGGGAAGCTGTACTACAAAGCCGGCGGCGGAATCACTGCCCAAAGCAATAACGACGACGAATACAACGAGGTAATAGAAAAGATTTATGTTCCCATTTATTGAAACTGTAAGACTGGTCGACGGCATTCCGCAAAACCGTGCCGGCCATGAAACAAGGGTAAGACGTACCTGCCGCGCCATGGGATGGCAAGAGAAGACAGTGCCATGGGAAGCATTGATAGCACAGACGGATATTCCAGAAGGCATTGCCAAGCTGCATTTCGAATATGGAGAGCATGGCTTTGGCAAAGCAGACTGCCGACCATACGTTGCACGCAATATTCGTTCACTTCGCGTAGTGGTCGACAATGACATCGAGTATTCCTTGAAACGCACCGACCGGACATCTCTCAACCGACTGGCAGAGCAGCGTGGAGATGGCGACGAAGTCTTGATCGTAAAGAATGGATGCGTTACCGATACATCTTATACCAATGTGGCGTTCTTCGATGGTAGCGATTGGATAACCCCAGACACACCCTTACTTCCCGGCACGATGCGGGAAAGGCTGTTGCAGCAAAGACGGATAGTCGAGCGAAGAATACGGGTAGAGGATATTCACAGCTTCCGTTCCGTCAGTCTTTTCAATGCGATGATGGATTTAGGACAACTGATGGTACCTGCTGATAAGATCGTATTGCCTTACGGACAGGAAGGCTGCCTTCCCTGACCGCCTCTGCAATACAGCCTGTAAGTAATAGGATAACTGGAGTTTATCGTGCTTACAACAGAGGATTTCCCTTTCTCTCATCATTCCATAACATAAAAAGAAAGCAACCCAATAAAAACTTTATTCATAAAAGTTTGGAGGTTTAGAGAAATCATATTACCTTTGCAACCACTTACAAGTATTAGCAATACTGCTTCAGTAGCTCAGTTGGTTAGAGCACCTGACTGTTAATCAGGGGGTCGTTGGTTCAAGCCCATCCTGGAGCGCAAAGAAAAGAGAGGGAGTGCTGAAATAAGCGCTCCCTCTCTTTTTATTTCTCAAACTTGTCTTTTTCTTGCATTGGAACCTGGCGTTCACCTATGCTGCTACGAACTACGGCGTAACCTTCTCGCCCTCTTCGGGCTTCTTTCCTTCGGGTTTCGTCTTTTCTTTCTTCTCGTCGTCGTCGGTGCGCTCCGCCTCATAGTGGTTGCGCGCAAGTTCGTCCTTGAAGCGTGGACTGGGATTGAAAACCACACGCCCCTTGATGCTGGTAGCCTTAAACTCCTCGACGGTTACGGCACCCTTGCTCGAAAGCGTTACGCGGAGTGTGCCCAGTTCGCCCAGCTGAACACTGAAACCATCTTTCAGCAGCGAGGGAATCTCGTCAAGGCAGTTACTCAACACACTGTAGACATCGCCACGTGTCAGTGCCGACCGTCCGGCAATCTTCTCGGCAATATCGAGAATAGTCTTCGTGCCGACGTTTACGGGGTTGGCATAAAGCTTCTCCTCCGACCGGTTCTGCGGATTTTTCTTTTTTACGAGTCTGAATCTCATAAGCATTTTGTTTTTTGATAATTAAAAATTTGAATGTATAAACGATAGGGACGGCGCGTCTCCGCTCTGTGTTTCCACCGGGTTTTGCCGCGCCCGCCCCGCTCTTTCAGTTCAGCGTCGCTGCGCTCCTCGCATTCCGCTGCTGCGCTCACCGTATCTGGCCTCCGCGCTCACCGTATTTAGCAAGTGCGGAATGCGGTGAGCGCAGGAGCGGAATACGGTCGGCGCGGCGACGGGATACGTATTCCGCACCGGCGGAACTATAGTTGCCCATTCGCGCCTTTCTGCAACAGCTGATTTCTCAAGGAACATAGCAAGTGATTCGATGGATTTATTCTGCCACGGGACGCACCGCGAAACCGTACGACCGATAGTCGCTGTACAGCGGGTACATGAAGCCCGCGTAAAAGTACAGGTAGCAACCGTAGTCCGTGCCGTCCGGGACGGCCGACCAATACAGACCGTAGTAGCCCACGACGTACAACGAACCGTCACTGAAGTTGCGATAGCCCGAAGCAGGGAACGTAACGGTGTTGGTACCTGTCTTGGACTTGAAAGTCCAACCCATATCCCAGCTGCCCTCAACGTTGAACTCGGACGAGTTGGTGGTGTTTTGTCCCGTAGTGGTAAAGCCGGTGAAAGCATTGGAAGCGGGTAGCTTTAAGCCGACGGGGCAAGGGTCATAGATGGTCTTGACGACGGCATTATCGTTGTTCCCTGTTGTAGTGTTGTCCATCGACCAAAGATTGTAATAAGA
>CAUVFB010000005.1:0-22904 GCA_963551095.1 uncultured Prevotella sp.
GTAAAAATATCAAAAACAAAGATAGACAAAGAAAAAGCTAAGCTCGACCCACGCAGGCAGTGGGCAAAGTTGATTATAGTTTCGGTGCTTTATCTGCTCTTCCTCTTTTGGGTAAAGAGCTGGTGGGGACTGATTGTACTTCCGTTTCTTTTCGACGTATACATCACCAAGAAGATACGCTGGCAATGGTGGAAAGACTCAGAAGGGCCTGTCCGCTTCATTATGAGTTGGGTCGACGCACTCATTTTCGCCCTCGTAGCGGTCTACTTCATCAATCTTTTCTTCTTCCAAAACTACGTTATCCCGTCGTCGTCGCTCGAGAAATCACTTCTCACGGGCGATTATCTCTTCGTTTCCAAAGTAAGCTACGGCCCCCGTATCCCAGAGACACCGCTGACCATGCCACTTACCCAGCACACGATGCCCATCTTCAACACGAAGAGCTACATTGAGTTCCCGCATTGGGACTACCGCCGCGTAAAAGGATTGGGGAAAGTTCAGCTGAATGATATCGTTGTGTTCAATTTCCCGGCAGGCGACACCATTATGAGCGATCCGGCTTATCAGGCTGACGACTACTACAACCGCGCCTATACAACCGGCGAGAATATACTGGCGCAGGAGCATCCCGGAATCCATCTCGCAGCGATGAACGTCCTTCAACAACGCGCTTTCTACGAGAAGGCTTACGCCACTGGGCGCAGCTACATCGTAAAGAATGCAGGCACGTTCGGCGTACTCGACTGGAGACCGACCGACCGTCGCGAAAACTATGTAAAGCGTTGTGTCGGGCTTCCGGGGCAGACGATTCAAATTAGAGACAAGATTGTCTACCTGAACGGTAAGCCCAACAAGGAACCGGAGAACGTTCAGTATACCTACTTCGTCAAACTGAACAACCTAAGTGCTGCCGACCTATTGGGTGAACAGTATGATGGACTCCGCAAGGAACTCGGTATCAGCGGCGAGGACGTACAGTGCTTAAGCCGTCTCCACGGTTTCGATGTCGACCAAGGACAGGTGCTTAATCAGGCAGCTCTCCAATACGACGGCTATATGCCATTGACAAAGCGTGCCGCAGCCGAACTGAAACATAGGGGGATCGTCCGCAGCATCTGTATCGTAACGGATAAGGATCTCTACAGCGGGCCGAACTATCCGCTTAATGCCTTTACAGGTTGGACGCGCGATAACATGGGACCCATTTGGATACCTCAAAAGGGCAAGGGTATAGCTCTTACACTGAAGAATCTTCCCATCTACGAGCGTTGTATCAAGGTGTATGAAAAGAATGAACTCACTGTAAAGAACGGCAGGATATTCATCAACGGAAAGCCGGCAAGCCGCTATACATTCAAGCTTGATTATTATTGGATGATGGGCGACAACCGCCACAACTCTGCCGACAGCCGCTATTGGGGCTTTGTACCCGAAGATCATATCGTCGGCAAGCCTCTATTCATTTGGTGGTCGAGTGACCCCGACCGCAAAGGACTCGGCGGCATCCGCTGGAACCGACTATTTACATGGGTAGACAACCTGAAGTAACAGTGAACTAACCCCTTTCAAGCCCCTCCCCAACTTCGGAGGGGCTGTTTAGTCAACCGACATTTATGCAACAACCCAGCCTCTCCAGTAATGGCAACTCGCATCCCCTCCTTCCGAAAAGATTTGGCAAGGCTCTTTTGTCCTCCACCTATTTCGGTCCTATCCAATGGTATCAGAAGCTCAACCGCTACGAATCCTGCTTGATAGAACGGCACGATAACTTCGTCAAGCAGACCTACCGTAACCGCTGTATTATAGCCACGACCAATGGTTCGCAGACGCTTTCCGTTCCCGTAGATAAGTTTGACGGCATAAAATGTCCGATGAAAGATGTGCGCATCAGCGACCATGGTAACTGGCGACATATCCATTGGAATGCCCTCCTGTCGGCCTATGGTGAGAGTCCGTTCTTCGAATACTACCAAGACGACCTTCGTCCGTTTTTCGAAAAGCGGTGGAAGTATCTCTTCGACTTCAATATGGAAACAATGGAAAAGCTCTGCGAGTTGCTTAACATACAACTTTCTTACCGCCCCACGGATGAGTTTATCCCCATTACACAAACTCAATGGACAATAGATTCTATCAAACCCTATCACCCAAGGATTGTCCATTGTCAATTACCAGCCGACTTCCGCGAAGTGATTCACCCAAAGCATCCGGCTCCTGATACCGACTTCGAACCTCGTCCTTATTATCAAGTTTATCGACAGAAGTACGGTTTCCTACCCAATCTCAGTATTCTTGACCTGCTTTTTAATGAGGGTAACGAGGCCATGCTTTATTTATAAGTGTCTTAAAGAATAGATATTATCTTGATTTTTCTAATTGATTTTTTCAGTTCCATGATACCTGCCATCAGTTTGCAGATATATCATTTCTTGACTAACGCTTGCTGCGCATTTCTCTAGTTAGGGGGTGGGTTCTCATTTTTGTTATTAATTGATTCTTATTGGCTTAATAAAGGTTTTGTCGGGGGTTGGTATAAAGTTATACTCTGTACGCTAAAAAGCATAGCTCTTTACTTTCGGTAGCTATACGATTCCATTATGCTTCGTAGATCCGGTAGTGTCCTATAAAAGTGTGTAAGCTTCATTTGTTCGTTTCTTTATGGTTTTCAAATACAAAGATAAGAATAAATAGGCCTACACACTTTTATAGGACACTACCAAAACTGGAATGAGAATATAAAAAACGAATGGAAAGAGAGAATAGAATAAAAGAATACTTACACACTTTGAAAGACAGTACCCCATTTGTACACGTAAGAAGATTAAAGGGAGTGTGCATTTGCCGCATTTGGTTTTGAATAGGAAAAGGCACAATGGCTTTTGGGAACAGCAAAGCCCCGACTTGAGAGAAGCCAGGGCTTTGTGCATAGAGTGAGGATATGTTTATTGGGGGAACACCCTCACACGATTTGACATACCATTTGATTGGAACTGTTTGTTGCGGTCAGCATCCCACAACGCGAAAGAAAATTATCTGATGATGACCTTCCTGCCCTGATGGATATAAACACCGCTTCTGACGGGTCGCATGAGGCGTTGTCCGGAGAGCGTATAGTAATAAGCATCGTTGCGGTTCAGCTTCTCGCTGCCCGTATGTATGCCGTCAATGCCCATAGCGGGGGTTGTTGTCAGTTCGTAGTGGCCTTGTGCATCGGTCGAGGATTTGATGTTGACAAAAGTACTTTGGCGGATTCCCTCAAGGTTTACGGACTGCGGACTGCCTGTTCCCACGCTGAAGACAAAGTTGACAAGGTCGGATGAGTTGCTGATAGTGAAGCTTTGAACGAACCATTTCCTACCGCTGACGGTCTCAAGAGTCGTCATCCGGTCGCCGGGCCATGTGCCAGCAACAGTGGAATGGGTTCCGCCCCAAAACCAAGCATTGATGGCAGGATGGGCAGAAGTAGTATGTGCGCTTGCCCATGCGGCTCCGGCATCATCGGCGTTGACGTAAATTTTGATGTTATAAGGCTGGAAGTCGACAAGGCGGTAAGTCTGACTGACGACACCCGTGATGGCTCCGCCGGTGAGGAGTCCCACTTTCAGTACGGTGGTCGTACCTGCCGCGAGGGTGATAGTGGTGCCGTCGGCCACGCGGGTTCCGTTGGTGGCAGTGGGCTCGCTGCCGTCCGTGGTATAGACGAGCTGTGCCGCAGCGTCAGCGGTGATGGCTTTCAGGGTCGTTTGCTGTATACCGTCGTAGGTTCCACCGGGCAGAGTGATCCACGCCGAGTTGAGATTACGGGAGAGATAGTAAGCGTAGTGGTGGCCGTCGAGTACCTTTGTGTAGGCAGACGCGTCGGGTGCATATTTGTCGGTCTTGCCAAGCACTACGAGCAGACGGCCTTTCGCTCCATTTACCTCATTGGCGTATACTCTTTGGTTACTCCATTTGTTGACGAAACTGCTTGTGTTGGTGATTCCAGCAAGCTTGCGAGCGGCTATCATGGCCTTGATTTCGCCCGGATAGGCGAGGTAGTGCTTGTAGAAGATGCACGGTGTGCCCGGCATGGCCAGGAGATAGGCGTTGGCAGCGAGGGTGTCGCGGCGAATCGGACCGCTACTGGTTCCGTCGGCACGTACCTCTGTGTCGTGATTCTCTACGAATGTAACAGCGTACTGGCGGTAGTCGGGTGTCGATATGAGGTTGTTGTCGGTCTGCAGATCACTCCAGTCGCGGTTGTCCACAGCATCTCGAACATTGTACTTGAACTGAAAGTCGAAAGCGGCACTGCGTCTGCCCGTAGCTTCTATCCAGTTGATGATGGTCTGCTTGCTGTCCCAGCATTCGCCGACTGAGTAACTGATGCCGGCGGCTTGGTTGTAATCGCCTACATGTGAACCGCTGAAGCCCTTGACCATATCGTATCGGAAACCCACGTAGCCAAGGTCGTTGATGAGAAACTGCTCGTATGCCTTGACTATGCGCTGTACATTCGCACTCTTATGGTCGAGATCACGCATGCCATCCCAGTCTTCACCGTCATCGTTGTTGCTACTGAGCTGCACACCCAGCCTTGTTGCTTCGGCAGCAGCTTTACCATGGTCGTCATTGGCACAGATGTCGGTGAACTGATGTTGGTAGGTCTCGCTGTTGTAAGTCTCGGAAGGGAATCCGAACCAGCCGTTGTCGGTGCCGTGATGATTGATGACCACGTCGGCAATGGTGCCGATATTCTTGCTTCGGAAAGTACTGATCATGCTCTTCAGTTCGCTTTCCGTGCCGAATGAAGAGTTCTGGTTGAAATAGTAAAGGGGGTCGTATCCCATCGACTTCGCACCAACAGCCTTTCCACTCTGCGGTATCCAAATGAGGTCGAAGTAGCCGGCAAAATCGTCGACCTTGCTCTCAAGCACGGACCATTTGGAGTCGTCGAACGAATCCCAGTAGAATCCCTGCAGCATCACACCGCCGTAGTTAGCCGGCCATCCTTGTGCGAGTGCTGTAAGCGACAGAGCCAGGGTAAATACACTTAATAATAATCGTTTCATTTAGATTCTTTTTAGTTGTTTGCTTAGATGTCTGTGGCAAAGATACAGAATTAGTCGAGGAACGAAACCGGGACAGACCTGCGCCAACGAACAAATAAGATGCAAACGTTTACACGAGCTAATCTGCTATCAGACTGATGGCGAAGCCGCCGCCACGGGCTTCCGACAGTTTGAGCGTGTCGCCTTTCTTCACTGTGCGACGGGTGATGACATAGGCTTTCGGATTCTTTTCGTAGTCGGCATCCTTGGCATCGGCATAGATGGTAGCCATATACTTGCGGCCACTATCAAGAAAATCGAGTTTGACAGTGCTGTTATGGGCTTCTTGTCCCGTCTTTCCACCGACAAACCAGTTGTGAGTTCCCTTTGCCTTACGGGCTACGGTGATGTAGCGCGCAGGCTCGGCTTCGAGGTAACGAGAATCATCCCAATCGCATGCAACGTCGCGGATGAACTGGAAAGCATCCTTATATTTCATGTAATTCTCGGGCAGATCAGCAGCCATCTGTAAGGGGCTGTACATCGTTACATACAGAGCAAGTTGACCGACGAGCGTCGTATGAACCCAACTCTTGTTGTCGCACCAGGTCGACAGTTGCGTTTCGAGAATTCCGGGAGTGTAGTCCATCGGTCCACCCTGCAGTCGTGTGAACGGCAAAATAACGGTATGGTTGGGATGGCTGCCCCCAAACGCCTCATATTCGGTGCCGCGTGCCGACTCGTTTCCGATGAGGTTGGGATACGTGCGACAAAGTCCCGTCGGACGGGTAGCCTCGTGTGCGTTGACCATCACGTGGTGTTTGGCTGCCTCTTTGACCACATACAGATAGTGATTGTTCATCGACTGCGAATAATGGTGATCGCCGCGAGGGATGATATCGCCGACGTATCCTGTCTTCACAGCGTCGTAGCCATACCGGTTCATCAGGTTCAGCGCGTCCTCCAAGTGGCGTTCGTAGTTCTGCGCACTCGAAGAGGTCTCGTGGTGCATCATCAGCCGCACGCCTTTGGAGTGTGCATATTCGTTGAGGCTTTTGAGGTCGAAGTCGGGATATGGCGTAACGAAATCGAAGACATCCTGCTTCCAATGTCCGAACCAGTCTTCCCAGCCGATGTTCCATCCCTCAACGAGTACTTCCTGCAAGCCGTTCTCAGCAGCAAAGTCAATGTATTTTCTGACGTTGGCTGTGTTTGCCGGATGGTGTCCGTTGGGTTTGGCGTGGACATAATCGGTCTGTCCGAGTTTGACAGAATTGAAATCGTCGGTGTAAGCCCACGACTTCCCACCGGCAATCATCTCCCACCACACGCCGCAGTACTTCGTCGGGTGAATCCACGAGGTATCTTCTATCTTGCAGGGTTCGTTGAGATTGAGGATAAGGTTGCTCGAAAGCATGTCGCGGGCATCGTCGCTGACCATCACCGTACGCCAGGGCGTCTCACAAGGGGTCTGCATACAGCCCTTCAGGCCTGTGGCATCAGGAGTCAACCACGACTCGAAAGTCATCGTTCTGTCGTCAAGATTGAGGTGCATTGTAGCATAGTCGGCGCAGGCAGCCTCATGGATGTTGATGTAAAGTCCGTCCTGCGACTTCATTTGGAGGGAAGTCTGCACGCCCGTTTCCGAGAATATGTCAACCGAAGAGTTCCCCCAGTTGACGGCATCATGGAACCGTGAGCGGATTTCGGAGAGTCGGCTCTCTTGCGTTTCCTGCTCCTGCGTATCGTAATCGCCCGGCAGCCACCATGCCGTATGGTCGCCTGCCATGGCAAACTGGGTGTGCTCTTCCCTGATCAGGAAATAGTTCAGTTCCTTTTGCTGCGGAAATTCGTAGCGAAAACCTATTCCGTCGTCGTACACACGGAAGCGAATGATGATGTTGCGGTGGCTGGATGGTTGGTTGAGACCGACTTCCAGCTCGTTGTAATGGTTGCGGATGGTGGCAGTCTCACCCCATACCGGCTTCCAAGTCTCGTCGAATGTGCTGGTCTTTGAGGCGGTTTCTTTGAAGCCATCCATCAGGTTGGTCTCTTCAAACCCCTTTGATGCGTGCTTGTCCTTGGCCAATTCCAAACCCAGATGCGAGGGTTTCACTACAGTTTTGCCTTTGTACGACATCTCATAGGTAGGCACACCGTTCCCTGTAAGTGAGAAGATGAGCACTACATTGCCATTGGGCGATTTCACCGTTTGCGCACTGACAGGTGATGACATCAGCATCAAGAGTGCCACAACGGCAGTTGTTATTGGTTTCATTGTTCTATTTTTAGTTGTTTATTTGAATGAGCAGACTTGTCAAAACATACAACTACAAGACTTCAAAACAGCCTCGCGTTATCCGGAATCTTGCACTTTGCCATGGAAACTACACCATAGACGTCTCGCCGACAAGCCCAATATGCGTTTCCAACCACGGCAAAGATACACATAAAAATCTGAAAGTATTTCTTCCACCAAAGCTTTTTTGCTTTTCTGCAAACGCTGTCTGTCCGTACAGCAACTTCATTCCGAAGCCTTTCAAATGACCGGTTATAAAAAGAACACCGCTGCTTTGCTCGCCCAAACAGTATGTTTTAATCGCTCTTTCTGTATACCTACCCATCTGTGCCTTGGCAGATGCGCCCATAGAGACCTTGAGGCTGAGAGTTCATTACGCGACAAACTATATATTCAGGACAACCAACGAATCCTTTTGTGCGGGATTTGTCTCCGTTTGGCGCTGATGTTTTTATTGTACCAATTAATTGAAACGGCTATACCAATTGATTGGTACAGCCATACCAATTGATTGAGAAAACCGTACCAATTGATTAGTACAACTTTTTCCCCAGCACAAATTAAATACAAAGCACTGACGAAACGAATAGGAAGTACTGACGTTTTACAGTCCCGGCCGGGTTCTTTTCCTCGCCGACCCCTTGAAACACAGCTTTTGTACGGGTATCCCGTTCACGCAAAAACAGTGGGAGGATATGCCGAAACCGACATATCCTCCCTGCATTACTGATGTATAAAGAATGGGTTACTTTATCTTCGCCTCAGAGTCGAGCATGTGCTCCGGTGCGAGGATGGCATCAAGCTTCTCCTTGGTAAGGATGCCTTTCTCCAATACAAGGTCGTAGACAGAGCCGCCGGTCGCGAGAGCTTCCTTGGCAATCTTCGTGCTGTTCTTGTAACCGATGTATGGGTTCAGGGCTGTTACGATGCCGATGGAGTTCTTTACCATGTTGAGACAACGCTCCTCGTTGACCGTGATGCCGTCGATACATTTCTCGCGGAGCGTATCCATGGCGTTAGGCAGCCAGGTGAGGTCTTCGATGAGACACTCGGTGATGATGGGCTCCATGACGTTCAGTTGCAGCTGGCCGGCTTCGGCAGCAATCATTACGGTAGTGTCGTTTCCGATCACCTTGAAGCAGGTCTGGTTGGTTACCTCGGGAATAACGGGGTTCACCTTACCCGGCATGATGCTGGAACCAGGCGCCATTGGAGGCAGATTGATTTCGTTCAGACCGCAGCGGGGACCGGAAGCGAGCAGACGGAGGTCGTTACAGATCTTGGAAAGCTTGACGGCAAGACGCTTCAATGCACTGGAGTAGCTCACGTAGGCACCTGTGTCGGGAGTGGCTTCTACAAGATCCGAACCTGCGACAAACTCCATACCCGTGAGTTCACTGAGCTTCTGAGCGCATATCTTCGGGAATCCGGGAGCAGCGTTCAGCCCTGTTCCAATAGCCGTACCGCCCATATTGATTTCGTGCAGGAGGGCAGCGTTACGGTTAAGATTGGCAATCTCTTCTTCCAAAGTATTGGCAAAAGCATTGAATTCCTGTCCGCTGGTCATCGGCACTGCGTCCTGGAGCTGCGTACGCCCCATCTTGATGACGTGCTTGAACTCTTCTCCCTTGCGGCGGAAAGCTTCGATGAGCTTTTCGAGGGTAGCAATGAGGTTCTTGTTCATTCGGATAAGGGTCAGCCGGATAGTTGTCGGGTAAACATCGTTGGTAGACTGGCCGCAGTTGGCGTGGTCGTTAGGGGCGCAATACTGGAACTCGCCTTTCTTGTGTCCAAGGATTTCGCAGGCGCGGTTGGCAATCACCTCATTGGCATTCATGTTGACGGAAGTCCCCGCACCACCTTGCACCATATCGGTAACGAAGTTCTCGTGCATTTTTCCGTCGATAATCTCGCGGCATGCCTGTGCCATTGCATCGCAGATATCGTTGTCGATTTCGCCAAGCTGGCGGTTGGTCTCTACAGCTGCGAGCTTAACGTAGGCGATAGCAATAACATAGTCGGGATAATCGCACATCTTCTTGCGCGAGATGTGGTAGTTGTTAATGGCACGCTGCGTCTGTACGCCGTAGTAAGCATCTTCCGGAACTTGGAGTTCTCCTAAGAGATCGCTCTCTACACGATACTTCTTCTCTGTCTTGTTTGTTTCTGTAGTCATAGTTGAATTAATATTTAAGTGATTTGAAATTGTTTCTCTTCTTTGTTTGAGGTGGCTCTGCCAAATTCATTCGGCCATCCAATATGCCGGTAACATTGGAAGAACGGGCCTCCCCATGAAGATATTTTCTTTAACCATCCATCCGCTTTAGTACGCCTTGATGCGATACATGAATCCTAACTCAATACGGTTGGTGTTGTAATCCTTCAAGTGTCTCGTCTGACTGTAATCGTACTTGCGTCCGATATAAGCGAGAAAGACGCGGAAATCCTGACTCCTTACGGGGTAATACTCTACGCTTCCCATATAGGCATAACTCTTCCGGTAATCCTTCAGGGCTTCAATCTTGCTTACACTGGCAGTCTCGTACATCCCTTTCAGCATCAGATTCCACTGAGGGGCAAACTGCCAGTTCATCTTTGTAATAAAAGAATTGTAATGAACATCGCTGAACCATGTCGGATTAGGAACACCGAATGATGGTGAAAGTTCGTTGGTTGCAATCTTCAGGCGGTCAAGTCCGTCGAAAGCACCCATATAGTCGAAGTACCACTGCACTTTGGGTAGGTTGAGTTTCTGTCCCAATACCAGCATTCGCGAGTATTTGTGGCGCGCTTGTGTCTGCAACCCCCACGACCAACGGGTCTGCAATTTGTCGCCGAAGAAGCTGCCGTTCCAGTTGACAATGTAGGTAAGGGGGTTCTTGGAAGGGCGTAAAACTCTCGCATTTTTTCCGATTCCCTCTACAGAGATAGCGTCTTCACCATATTCGGTAGCGAACTGGTTGTTGTTGGCATCGCTTATCTCTACGGCAAGTTCCTGTGTCGGCACTGGCTTATAGCTGGCAACGAAGCCTGCCATGAAGTTGTCCATGTTGTCAACCATATCCGAATACTGGTAAATGTACATCGGATTCTCATCGAACTCGAATCCTCCCCATATCTGGCACATCTTCCCTGCTTCCAGCTTAAGCTTGTCTGAAAGTTTATAGCCTACCATCATAATGTCGGTAGCCTTTGCAAAGTTGTCTTGGTTCTGTGCTCCGTTGGTTTTATTGAGCCTATGCCGCAACCGATAATAGAGTTTGTCGGTCAGATTACCTTTTATTTCGATACGCAACTGCTTGTTGGCAAGTCCTGTCCCCCACTGTTCGTCAGCGTCTTGTTCCACTTGCGCACTGGCAGCATAGTTAAAGTAGACGTTAAACATATCGTTGTGCTTCTTCAACTTGGCTATTTCTTCTGAAAGCGACTTGAATTTGCCATCGTCGCCCGAGCCATAGCCGTGGTTGTCTTGTGCGTTGGCTGTCAGTGTAGCAGCGACAACAAGCGAGCTAACAAGTAAATTTTTCATAGTGAATGTTCTGTTTGGGCTATCGGGCTTATTCGTCCTCCTTCTCCCATTAAGCATTGTTTGCCACATCAGGAAGTAACATTAATAAGCCCAATAGTCTGTCTCCTTTTAATATTCGTTGAAGTATTGCTGAATCTTCTGCCAATCCTTGGTCTTGGTCAAGGCGAGCATCAGGAGGATACGAGCCTTCTGCGGATTCAGATTCAGAGAGGCAACGAAGTGATACTTTGCATCGTCGACTTCGCCGTTTAGATTTGTCGGCCCGAAAGGTACACGGCTGGAGCGTACTATCTGAATGCCGCTGTTCTGTGCCTTAAGAGCGACATCGAAAACATCCTTGTAGAAGTTTCCATCACCGACGCCTGCCAATACGATACCGTCGTATTTAGCCTCAACGAAAGCCTGCATAGGAAGCGGGGAGCAGTTGGCATAGCCGTAAACAATACCCACTTTCGGCAAAGAGGAAACGTTTGCAACATCAAACTCCGATGTCAATCCCTGTTTGGCGACCGGCTTGTGAAGAAAGTAAGGCTTACCATTATATACATAGCCCATCTCGCCATAAAGACCACCCTTGAAAGTAGCGCAGTCGGTGGTATGTGTCTTGATGAGAGCTTTGGCTTCGAACAGTTCATTGTTCATACAAGCCATCACACCATGCCCCTTTGACGACGGATCTACTAAGGTACAGACACCATTATACAGATTGGCCGGCCCATCAGCACTGATTGCTGTAGACGGGCGCATAGACCCAACGAGCACAACAGGTTTGTCGGAATGAACCGTCAGAGAAAGGAAATAAGCAGTTTCCTCCATTGTATCGGTACCGTGAGTAATCAGTACGCCGTCGTAACCTTCGTTGTTCAACAGCTGATTGATGCGCTTTGCGAGCTTCAGCCATACTTCGTCGTTCATGTCCTGACTTCCGATGTTCACTAACTGTTCGCCGGAAACATCGGCTAAGCCTTTTATTTGTGGCACAGCATCAATCAATGTCTGTATACCTACTTGTCCGGCACCATACGCCGAACTTGTTGCCGAAGCCGAAACACCGGCTATTGTACCACCGGTGGCGATGATACGGATCCTCGGTTTTTGTGCGAATGTAATGGCAGACATCAATAATGCCATCACCATCACGAGAGAAATCCTTATTGTTCTCATAAGAAACGTTGTTTTATAATGACTTTATGAATGTTCAGATACTATTTCTATAGGAACTGGATAATCAGTGCACCGACCGCTATCGACACGAATGTTGTAACGAAACCAGGCAGTTGGAAGCTGTGATTGACCACATACTTACCCACATGGGTTGTCCCCGTGCGATCAAAGCCGAGTGCCGCCACCTCTGTTGGATAGTTCGGCAGGAAGAAATAGCCGTTGCAGGCCGTGAACATAGCTACTAACATCAGGGGATTAATGCCCAATGCCACACCGACGGGATAGAGTGTGGTAACAGTAGCAGCCTGGGAGAAGAGCATAATGCTCATTGCAAAGAGGGCCACCGCAAAGAGATAAGGAGCTGTAGAAATCATTCCCGACAGGGCATTATTAAGGAATGACTCATTGCCCGTGTAGAAGGTGTTGCCCATCCATGCGATACCAAAGATGGCAACAACGGCATTCATGCCTACTTTGAAGATGTTTCCGTTGACAGCATCAACAACTTTGCCCTTGCCAACAAGGAGAATCAGAGCTGCATCCGACATCATAATCATCTCAATAGTCTGACTCATCGTAACACCCTTGGGACGTAGCCCTGGGAAGAAACCAAATATGACCACCAAAACAACGCCGGCTAAGAATGCCAATACCGAGTATTTGGCATGTGGATTGGAATTGATCTCTACCTTTTCCATATTGCGCGCATCTTCTTCGGGATTGATAAGCCCCTCGGCAACGCGCCGGCAGTACTCCGGATCATCCTCCAACTCCTTGCCGACACGGTTCTCTATGAATGCGGCAACAAGGATGGCGACCAGCGAAGCAGGGATGCAGACCATCAAAATTGTGCCCAATTCAATACCTTTCGCGCCTAATATATCTTGGCTAACCAGTGCTGCCGTGGCTGCACTGACAGGACTTCCCGTAATACCAAGCGACGCTGCAATTACGCTGAGGCTCATTGGGCGCTCCGGACGAATCTTGTTGGCTTGTGCAATCTCAGATATAATTGGTAGAAGGGAGTAGGATGTATGTGCCGTTCCGGCTACAATGCAGAACAACCAACATACCAACGGACCGAAATAAGTAATATGGCTTGGGTGTTTGCGGAGGAATTTGGCTGCAATACCTACTAAGTATTTCAATCCACCCGATGCCTGCAATGCTGAAGCAGCCGTAATTACGGCCACGATAATCATCATTACGTCAATGGGAGCAGAGCCTGGCTGAAATCCAAAGCCATATACAAGAATGAAAACACCTACCATTCCGTAGATACCTAAGCCGATACCGCCAACACGAACACCGATAAATATGAGTGTAAGAACTATGAGTAGTTGAACAATTACGATTGCGGTTACCATCAGAACGGGCAGATTATTTGAATTGTATATTGGTTTTCGTTTTGCAAATATAAAAAAATAATGAACCAATGAACACTTTATGAGGAAGCAAACTCCCCTCGTTTAAGTATGTTTAACAATAGAAGAGAATCCCAGCCAGGTTTCTCCTTTAATATTATCAAGGCTGTATTGCGTGCGATCTGTCAATGGAACGAGTTCGTTTTACATTGAAGTCCTCCATTAACACTTACATTCTGTCAAACCTTATCAGTCTCTTCTTTTTTCCGAAAGATGAAGAGATGTATCTCAATATCGGCTTATTTCTATTTTTTGCAGTTGTCGCCCGCTCCCAAACAGACTGCTGTTCTTCGCCAAATCGTCAGGCGATGATTCTGCACGAGATAATTTCGAAAGCAAAGAAGCCACTTTCGACCGATGAATGTGCCACTTTTTAGCGGTGAAACATACTTGTTTGTTGGATGAAAATTCTGCGTAGGAGAACGCACGAGCCGTGCGTCCCTACAGTTGGATGAAACAACGGATAACAAATGATACCCAAGGACACGCGGAAACCACAGATGTTGCACGCGGAAACCACAGCAAACAGTAGGGACGCACGGCTCGTGCATCCTCGAATACACCCCCGTATACGCACAATACATCCTCGTTCGTCAACGAAACCGCCTTGTTCGTTCGCGAAACATGCTTGTTTGGGGTGTAAACAAGGCTTGTTTTCTTTCCGAACAAGACTTATTTGAAAAACGATGTAAGATTCTTTAGAAAATATAAGATACAGTTACGTCCAATGTCTGATGATAGAGCGATGGTGCATCATAGCTTGTTCCTGACTGTAACCTTTCGGGATGGTTGAGCTGTGCCACTCCTTTGGCTGTAGGAAACCATCACTTGGTAGTGCTTAGCAAACCAAAAACTATAAAAACAGCTGTTTTTTACTATCCCAACATGTACCCAATCAGCAGCGAAACGTTATATCCCCATAGGAAAAGCATCAGTATCGTCAGCACGATGTGCAATTTTCGACAGACAGACGAGGTACTTCTCAACAGCAGATAACCGATGGCTATAGGGATAATGAATGCCCAATGGGCAGCCATAATGTATACTTCATTCAGCCCGAAGCCGAGTCCGATATGCAGAAGCAGGTCAAGGAGAAACCAACTACCCACCATCAGGAAGAAACGGCGGCGGACTGCAACGGCAATACCTACGATGAAAAGGAGGAAAATAAGGACTTCTACCGCATAATTGACCCATTTCAACGGTGTAGAATAGTAAACAATGACCGGTCGGCCACAGAAGATGTCGCCCAAAACCCAGTCCTCATGCAGTTGGATGGACTCTCCGAAGAAATTTTCCACGGCACTTTCAAGTCGTGGAGTCGACTTGTCAGTCCAGTTCATAAACTCGCCTTTCATAAAAGGAGAGCCTTGTACTTCAATGCATTTCTGCTTTTTCGTCTTGATAACAGCTTTCCGCGGCTTTCCTTTCTGACGGTTTTGACAATTGACAGAGTCTGTCTGTGCTTTCAATTGTGCTATGTGCGCCTGCTTTTTCTCGGCTATTCGATGTGCCTTTGCTTCGTGTCGAGCCTTCTCATTAGCCCATACAAAGTGGTGATACTCAAAGCGCGCAAATCCCCAAATGGCTAATGACGGTAGAACGACGGCGAGAATGAGATGTTTCGGATGCCAAAATTTCCTACCATCGGTAAAGAGTGAAGCCAGGAAAACTTTTAATCCGTTATTCAGTGATATACCCGCTGTGAGCAGAAAGAGCAAGATGGTATGGTGAATTTTCATCTGTCGATGTTCGCGCATCATACACCCCGATATATATAAGGTGAAAAGCAGGGCAAAAAGCGAATAGGCAAAATGGTCGGGAACGAGAGTAGCCAACATAATATGGGCAAAGGAGAAAAAGAATGCCGTCAGTATAAGACAGTCTTTGCGGCTTACCCCGATGATTTCGTACATGATTCGATAGAAGAAGAGTACGCTATAGAGGGACGAGACTATCAGCATTGAGGCAACAATGAATAGTGTACAGTTGATGCCCGTGAGTTTCATAAGTCCTAAATTCAGCAGATAGGGCACATACATAAGGAACGACAACAGTGGATGGCGGTATACATTGTAGCGCACATGCCAATCACTGACAACGTAATACGTGATGGAGTCGAAGCCGGAAATATGGAATCCTTTTACCAATACGTTCCAGTTGCTGGATGATAGGAGCGTAAATGATTCGTAGTATTTCCCAACAACGAGGGCATTAAGCAAAAGTAGGATGGTGAAAGCTGCAATTGCAAGCCACCACTCGTCTCGTTTTATCTTGAAAATATGGAATAATCTCATTTCTTTTTTAGGAAGAATCTAACCAAAATAAAGTTTATCGGCACACAAATACAGAGTACCGGCACCATAGCCCACCTCTTTTCAAAGCCCAACCAAAGGGTCAGACTTAGCAAAACCGTCTGCAAAAGATAGTTGATAACGTGTGAAAAAACAAAGCCGAAACCGCGTTTGGTTGTCGATTTCACCTTAAATGTATATTGAGTGGAAGCTATATAGTTGAACACAAAGCTCACCAAATAGCCGATCGTATTGGCTACGGTAGGGTAAACCCAATGTATGAGTAGAAGATAAATGCCGTATTGAATGGCTGTAGCAGTAGTTCCGACAATGCCAAAACGCACAATCTCACCGATTCTGCTGTTATCTGACTCCCGGAATGGCCTGTAATATCTTTCATCCGCGTAGTCTAACATCTCTCTGTCGCCTCGGCTGTCGCCGAAAGCTATCAGTTGGTAAGCCTTACGATAAGGGAAAGCCTTCCTGATTCGCTTTACTTTCTCTCTTCCGTAGCAGTTTTTTGTGAGAAACTGTCCTGTCAGCACACCGTCCCGAACGTCGATTCGTGTACCTTCTACTTGTATTTCGCCCATATCGGAAAAGAATGGGCGCACCCAGTTGTCTATACTTGCACTGACAATGATGACCTTTGCGCCTTCTACAAGGGCTTCTCGGATGGTCTGCATACCCTTGGAACGGATGAGATGTCGGCTGTCTAACGAGAAAGCGGCGCAATAATGGTCGAATTCTTCGAGTGTCATTCCTCTGAAAAACCACGAGAATAAACGTTGTTTGGCCTTCCAATTGGGATAGAGACGTAGCCTCATCAGAATGAGAATCGGCATAAACAGAAAGAAGCCGAAGCATGTCTTGCGTATTCCATGAACATAGCGGATGAAGGCAATAAGCGTATCTCGGGTAGTCAGAGTACCATCGAAATCGAATGCAAAGACTTTCATTTCAATACATATATAATGAATAGGAAGGCAAGACCGAAGGCAAGGACTATCAACTGAGTGAACCTGTCGCGCAGAATCACCTTGGTGGGGTCTCCACTCTTCTTGTCTACAACTGTAATTTGGATGTATCTAAGTAGTCCTACCAGTACAAAGAAACTTGTAAGGTAAAGGTTTTCGGTGTGAAAATGCGCAATGACAGACGGACTTACCGTATACATAATGTAGCAAACCAACGTTACCGAGGCCGTGATGGTAATGGCTTGGTTGATGAAAGTGAGGTTGTACCGACTTGTATTCTTCCTGGGTGGCCTGCCCGTCTCATTCATCTGGAGTACGTCGTCGCGTCGTTTGGCAAACGAAAGGAACAACATCAGCAGGAAAGTCATCAGCACAATCCACTTGCTAAGGCCGATTGAGGTGGCAATACCACCGGCAAGGATGCGCAGGACAAAGCCGAAAGCGACGATACATACGTCAATGATGGCATGTTGTTTTAGTTTCAGACAGTAAAAGATATTTAACAGCCAATAGAAACCGAGGACTCCGGCTGTTTTTAAGCCGTTCTCAGGCAACAGCAACAGAGTTGTCATGGAAAGAACGACCATCGCGGCCATCAGAAGATAGCCTTGTACAATGCTGACTGCACCCGAAGCCAATGGCCGATGACACTTGACGGGATGGTGGCGATCCTCATCGGCATCGATAATATCGTTGAGACAATAAATGGATGAGGCGATAAAACAGAACGAAAGCACCGTGATGAAACCCGAACAGAGTGCATCTGGATGCAAGAGTGCGCCTCCGAAGAAGATAGGGAACAGCACGACAAGATTCTTAATCCACTGCTTTGGACGAATCAACAGCAATAGGTTCTTCATGATTTTATTCTCCTTTCTATAGGGGCAATGGCTTTATTGACAAGTGTATGTAACAACCATGCAAGTGGAAGGGTGATGACTACGGTAGCAAGGAAAGTCGGCCAATAGGTCCAATCCCACTTCTCGACATATTGAAGAACGAAGTGATCGTGTATGAGATAGGCTTCAAGGCTCAATGCTCCAATAAACTTACATGATTGATTGAACCACTTTGGCATACGGCGGAAGACGCGGTTGAGCAGTAAGATGGTCGTAATCGTTAGGGGAATGTAGAGCATTCGCTCCAAGAAAAGTGGGAACTCGCCGTGGCGTACCTGCTCCAAGAAAATACTGGAGGCCAATGCCATAACGAAAGTAAGCAGTATCATCCACACGGAAGTACCGTCCATGGTCTCCCTACGTTGTACGGCGGCGGCAAGATTAATGCCTAAAAAATAGATGGGAACACGGCTCCAGAAGATTTCCAAATGACCTATGAGTTGGTGAATAGGCGTTACATATTGTACAAGGATACACCACATGATCATCATTACAGGTATCCAGCGATAGATAGGATGGCGTATAATGAGCTTCATATAGGCAGGAGTGAAGAGGTAAAGAATCATTGTAGCCGGGATATACCAAAAGGTCAGCTCGTCGTGAAGCCAAAAATCCCAGTTGACGGCTATATCTCCGATTAAGTCAATGATATTTTCACTGTGTCCACCATGCCCAACAAAGTTCGGAAAGTACAGATCGGGAATGTAGAAGAGGCTTGCCATAATCAGCCACGTGGGGTAAATACGGATGAAACGGCGGAGAAAGAACTGTCGAGTAGACGGATACTTCGCCCAAGAGAACCACAATCCAACACCACTGAGGAAGAGAAACATATCGACACCTATATTTCCCATGCGCCGAAGTCCAAAGAATGCATCGTCGCGGGGTAATCCTACGTGGAAGAGTATGACGAATAGCATGGCCATACCCATCAGTTCACCACGGTAACGGCTGATGTTTGCCAGTTCAATGTCCTTTACTTTCATTTCATTGGGGGCTTGGTATCTTTTTCATTAGTTCTCGAAAGAGCCACGCCAAACAGATGGAGGCAATGACATAGAGCAGTAATCCCGTCCAGTAGTCGCCGCTGCGGGAGATGGGAATGAATATCTTGCGTGTGATAGGGTGGCTTACAAACAGAGCCGCGGAGATACTTCCCAGCCACGAAAGTGAGTTAAAGAGCCATTGATCAAGGTATATGTATGACACTGTTCTGCCGATGAAACGGATGAAACTGATACTGGCGGTACATACAAACAGCGGTACAAGAAACCACGTATAGTAGTTTTCACTCATGCAACGGATGGCTGTAATGGATATAAAAAAGATGATGGCGCAGGCAATATTAGGTATTGGCTTCGTATATCGGGCATAAAGCAGTCCTACACCAAAAGGCAACATGCCGCCAACGAAGTTGTATCGCCATCGGTTGAGGGCTTCGCTCTCGGGCGAACAAGCCAATTGGATGATGCAGCAAACAACTACCAGTCCCACTGTCCACGCCCAATGACGACGAAAAAGTATCAGCCTGTAAACGATATACAGTTGTATCATCAGTCCAAAGAACCAGTATGGCCCTGGCCATATAACGTCGTCAGGATGCGGTAACAGATTGTTGAAGAGTCCCAACTGTGCTATTACGTCCATGACAGCATAGTGATGCTGCCCAGGCGTGATGGCATCGAGCATAGTAAACGCCACAAACCCGACTATCATCATACGGAACAGTTTCTTCCAATGGTAACTAATGAAGTTGAATGCATGGGAATCATGCTTTGACATAGACGGACTCATCGGCTCTTCATACTTCTTTACAAGTCCATAGGCAGAGAGAAAAAGGAAGACAGGTACGCCATAATGACCGAAAAACGATAGGATATGAAACGTCGTCAAACTATTCCAAGGCTGCGACATCACGTTGTTGAACCAGTCAACATTGCGTTGAAAGTACTGATACTCGTTCTCCTTGACCACCGGAGCCAGCCAGTGGCAGAAGTTATGGAGAATGATTCCGAGAATGGCAATGCCCCGCATGGCATTGCATTCCGTCCGGCTGAGTCCTGCACTATGGTTTGTTTTATCTATCATACTTATAACTTGTCGTAATCGGTCTTACCCTTTAGTAGTCTTGGACGTCTCTCGTTGTACTTCGCACTAAGCACGTTGTACTCCGGATGATAATCTTTCGAATGAATACCACCAAGGAAAAGCAGCATATGAGGTAAGGCATCGGTCATCAACCGACGGTCTTTCGCCTCTACAATCTGCTTGTATATATCGGGATGAAGACTTATATACTTGGGCGAACAGTATATCCAAAAAGGTATTTCGAACTCGTAGCGAGCCAAATCGCGGTTGATTGCTGCCGAATGGTTGCGACAAATGAAGCCCCGACCACCCTCGTAGCATTCCTCACCATGGTCTGGCATATAGATAACGATGGCATCTTCGTTTTCGAAACGCTTCACTATCTGATCGACAATGGAGTCATTATAGAGAACGGCATTGTCATAATCGGCAAGGATGCTACGCTGTTTGCTGTTCAAATCCGCTCGTTTCATCGAATAATCATCAGCTGTGAAGTGGCAACGGTCGCTGGGATAACGTTGCCGGTAGTTGACATGCTGTCCGATTAAGTGGAAGATAATAAGGTTGTGTGCCTTGTTTTGTTGCTTGAGATGCCTGTCATAATCGTCTAACAAGCCACGGTCGAACTGAAAAAGTTGTGTATTGCGAGTATCAAACATGGCTTCCGACAACTCTGGATGGTTCAGAAAGAATCCGCCACTGAAGTCGTAGACGGCTTCTTTAGCCTTGGGCAGGAACTGATTGGTTATGAAACAGACATGATAACCAGCTTTTCTGAACAGTTCGGGGAAAAGAGGATAATCACACCACTCCCTTTTCTCACCCACAACATGGAGAGAAAAAATGTTCTTGAATACAAAGCTGGTCAGATTCCAAGGCGAAACAACATCGCTGAAAGGTATCAGTCGTCGCGTCTTTTCCCATACAATCTGTCGTGGAGTCGTAGGCATGAAGTAACCATACTGCTGGCTGTGGTGTTTGCCGTAGCTTTCTCCAATAATCAACACAATATTCGGCGAAGTGAACGAGCAACTGTCAACTTTCACTTTGTCCTTTGCCGCGATGAGACTGTCAATCTGTCGCGATGCTAACTCGTTGGAAAAGATGCTAAATATAAGCCGGTACACGGGCAAATAAAACTGTGCACAGTCAGCCGTAGTCAGTTCGTGCTCAACGGAACCGATGGTATTGAGGGAGAACATCTGTACCATCTCCTGCTTATTGTGGCTTGATGCTATCGAGCTCCATACGATGAGTACGGCTGTAACGCCTCCTGCAAAAGCCCGCAGAGTATGTTGGGTATGTTCAGACAACATAAACGGCCATACAAAATGTTTCCGAAAGCGGGGATACACCTTTATATATATAGACAACAGAAGCTGTGTCAGAGCTATAAGCAGGACGACTCCGATACCCGTAAACAGCAAGTCGGGGGTAATATAGCTGCTGAAGAACTCGCTCGCCTCGCGTCCATCGGTTTCTCCAACCAGCAGAAGCATAGAAGGATTGAGCGTAGATTGAAACTTCTCCCAGCAAAACAAATCAACGATAGTGGTGGTATAGACTATGAAATAAAGTAAGCCGCGAATCCATCGGCGTATTTTCTTCGAAATAAAAATCAACAATAGACAGACAATATATAGGTCAAAGAACATCTCCAACCATAGATTTGAGTATACACCAACACTTGGGCGATTGTCGGGAAGCTCCATATAAGAGACGATCCCACCCACCCAATACATGAAGATGAAGAACATAGCGTTCTTACGGAGGGGTACAAATACTTTGCTTAGTAAGTTTCCAGCAATGTTGAAAGCCTTCATCCGTACTTAAATTTTAAGCAAAGTTAATCTAAAAATACGATATGGCAAGGCAAAAGACCCCAATTAACATTTCCGGCGATCCTCCATTTAAGGGAGCTAAACAACGAATCGCTGTTTCATCTCATAGCTTCCTCCATACCACAACAAACGCCCAACATTCAAACAAACGACTCCACACAAGCAATCAAGCCGTGGATGGGGCTCTCCCAATTACCAATTGTCAATTCAAGCCTACCTTGAATGAATCAAAACCATCATTCACAACCCAGTCGCTGTTCCTTAAATAGCGGTCTTTCGCGTTGAGCTATTCTTTCAGTGTCGCATACACTGGTTTACTTCTCCGTAATATTATCTTGAATAACGAGCCGGTTTCGCAAATCCAATAAGCCTTGTTTGTCCTGCGAAACCGGCACTTTTACACAATGAAACCGGTACTTTTATTTCTGCTGTAACGGGCATTCGTATCTCGTGCCCGACGTGTCGTCGTAGCGAACCAAGTCGATTTCTACTGTCGTGTCGTTTTGTACGTCGAACGCCAGTTGCTTGAAAGTGGGAAAACCTCTCAGTACAGGGTTGTTGCTCATACCTGTCGGCTCGGTCGGAATCCCCTTGTTATTCGTGTCAACCATCCCGTTCTTGTTCTCATCGTGCATGACTAGAATGGCGTATTTCCCTTCGGGAAGGTCTGTTGTAACAGTGGTCGTTCCCTTGACAGGCTCTGTTAGAATTGACCATGTGGCATTGTTGTACTGCATATAGTTATCTTTTCCGAAGACGACGATGCCGATTTGTCCCCGTTCATTGTCTACCTTGTTTACACGGATAGTAACCTTGTGTGCACTTGCGAGACTTGCAGTCGCTGAGAAAATGAGCATAAAAAATAGCTTTTTCATAACTTTAAAATATTGATAGTTCTGTGGAAATGTTTCCACTGCAAAATTATTAAGTATCCAAACTGTATGCAAATAATAGGGACAGACGGTTGTTGTTTGTGATAAATGACCGCCTGAAAGGGATAAATAGTTTTTGTTGGGATGAGCAGCACCTATTGTTCGCGTTTTGTACGTTCTATAATTTCCTTGCGAAATCTCCGTGAAACGGGTACCGACTGGCGTGTTTCTTTAAAGTGGAGCAGACATTCCTGTGCATTGCCGGTTACCATTTTCACTTTGGAGAGGTTGACAAAGAACGACCGATGACACCTTATTATATCTGTACAGGTGTCTGTCTGTTCTTCAACTGTCTTCATCGTACAACGAAGCAACTTCTCTTTGTATTTCCCTTCTGTGATAAAGGCGATGTTTACATAGTTCCCTTCTGAACTGATAAAGAGTAAATGGTTAGGTGAAACCGTGAAGACTGCATTCCGTCCAGTGG